>NZ_BAAGRL010000025.1:0-178765 GCF_054782975.1 Myceligenerans halotolerans | reverse complement strand
CGTCTCAACAGCAAAGACACCCTCACACCGCTCCTATAGCCACGACTTTGCCGAAGCCCTGACCGACAACTGCCGAAGCCGCTCCGTTCCGACCGCTCCGCGGACCGTAGACGCTTCCCCCTAACCACCACGATCGGAGATCCGTGTGACCGCTCCGCACACCGCCCTCATCGCTCGCGCCATCGTCCGTAACGGCGGCGCGATCCTCACCGTCCGCAGGAAGGGCCAGAAGTGGCCCATCCTGCCCGGCGGGCATGTCGAGCCGGGCGAGCCTGTCGAGTCGGCCCTGGCCCGTGATTTCGTCGAGGAGCTTGCGGCTGAGGTGACCGTCACCGGCTTCGGGATGCAGAGTGCGACTCCTACACATACCCTGAGTGCACTACACGAGTTTGCCAAAACACTTGAGAACGACCCTGGACCGAAGCCGCGAGCTGGTGGAGGATGGGGATCGGACGTCCGGGAGGGGAAACCATGGCACCGCTGGTCATCAGGTACACCCGGGAAGAACTCGAGGCTCGCCGAGCGACCATCCTTGCGGCCGTAGGCATGCCGATCGAGGAGCTGCGGGATCGAGCTCGATACGAGTCACTCTCGGGCGACGAGTGGGAGGCAATCTCAGAACTGAGGGAGATTGGATTCCTGCTCAATGACATCGATCCCGGAGACGACTTCTGACCTGGAGCGCAAATCGCAGGAGTTCGCCGGCGAGATCGGGGAACTCATCAAGAATACGATCGGAGTCAACCGACAGATCGTTGCTGGCGAACTTGGCGATAGGTTCGCGGTACGGCCTGGCGGCCAGAACGCAGCAGTCCGGTCGATCCCGTTGAAGGTTGCAGGTACCCACCTGGCGGACCTGTCGTTCACTCTGTTCCAAACGCTTGACCGTTCAGGTGAGCACCTCAAGACCGTCCGCTCGGACATCGCCGTGCTCTCAACGCTCGACCGCACACCCTTGCTGCGGTTGGAGTACCTGGCAGACATGCGAAAGGACCCCGTCGCTCACTGGCAGGTTCACGCAGAACGGGGAGCCTTCTCACACCTGCTGACCATGGCAAACGCGAACAACTCGCGCCTTGTGCGACGTCCACACGATTTGTCTACCGTGCACCTTCCCGTGGGCGGAGAGCGTTTCCGACCTTGCCTGGAAGATGTCCTCGAGATGCTGATCCGAGACTGCGGAGTCGATCACGTCGCAAGCTGGGAGGACGCGATTCGTGACGGGAGGCAGCGATGGCGTATCCGTCAGCTGCGCGCAGCCGTACGGGATCTTCAGTCGGAAGCGGCGGAGGTGCTGAGAAAGGAGGGCTGGCTGGTGACCGCCCCAGAGCCGGTGCCTACTCCTGACTTGGGATCATTCAGTCGCTGGTAGCAGAGCGCCCACCGCAGAGACCGGCCACTCAGTCCGATGCGTCGTGTGCCCATCGGTAGACCGTACGGTGTGGCGCAGGCAGCCGCCCCGCCCCACTCGGCCCGAGAACAGGTTCGACGCGCCACGATGCTGCCAACCGTTGACGTGCTGGGTCCACGAGGCAACACGCTGCACCTGTTCCACGGGCACCTCGACGGCGCTGACGACGTCGTACGTACGCGCGTCAAGGATGACGAATACACAGGCCTCGAAGTCCCAGCTGCGGAAGAGCGAGAACTGCCCAGGCCTGCGGCCCTCGGCGCGAACCTCGCACTTGACTTGGAGCCGCCGTCCGTCAGCTACGACGTCCCACGATTTCTGGGACTTCATAGGCGCGAGTTCACGCGACGAGTGTCTCGGCCAGATCGCCGGCGGGTGCGTTCGCGGACCGGACGACACCTCGGCGGCGTAGCTCAGCGAGGATCTCCGCGTACGCGGCAAGCAAACGGGACGTGGATTCTCGCTCAATCCGATCGAGCATGAACCGATTGTTCCAGCGACACGTCCGCGACGCCCACCATCACGCGATACCACCAGCCTGACTTCACACCAATGCGTCAGCCGTCAGCCCCCGCCATGCATGCACGGCCAATGCCCCGCACACCCCGCCATTCGTGATCGCGATCAGGTGACAGTCTCGCCTCCCACGAGCCCGCTCTCGCGGAGCGCGACCTCGAGTTTGTACAGCGCGGACTGGATCTTGCCCGGCGGGAAGGTGATCGTGCGCGCCTCGGCCGCCGTCGGCACGAAGTCACATCCCTCCTCGACGAGCAGCACCACCCGATCCAGCCCGTACCGTCCCTGAAACAGGCCGACCTCGTGCACGACATTCTGCCGGGCCAGGCGCCGCCCGTCCGGTGTCAGATCCTCCGCTGTCAGGACGCACACGGCAAAGCCACACCGCTCGAGATTCTGGCTGATGGCGTCGGTCACGGTTCTTCCCGCCCAGCTCTTCGCCTCGAACCACTGCACGGGCACGGAAAGGACCTCATCGAGGTAAGAGCGCACCGCCAGCCACTCAGGACGTCCACCGTGCGCGATGAAGACACCCTGTCGGTCGGACCCGTGGCGCTGGCCGAGAGCACGCAGGAAGTCCCGCGTGACCTCTTCGAACCGCGTTCCCTGGATCCCCACATGCCTCAATTTGTGGCTCGCCAGCCGCATTCCGAGGAGGGAGCCGAGTTCGATCTGGAGGCTGTCCGACGTGAGCATCGTCAAGAGTCCGGCGGCGAAGATGTCACCCGCCCCCGTGGCGTCCTGGATCTCGGCGCCGTCGAGCGGAACCTGCGAGTAGAAGGCCTCTTCGACGCGACGTGTTCCGTGAGGAACTCGTCCGGTGTCCGACGACGGTTGACGGCGAAACATCTGGATCCCGCTCGGGTTCTTGACGATCAGCGTCGTGCGCTCGTTTCCCGACCGGTCCAGGATCGCGCCGGCTGTCTCGAGATCGTCTGTTGAGCCGGTTCCGCCGAATTCCCGGAACTCCCGGTGATTGAACAGCAGGTAGTCACTCCGTGCGGCGATCGCGTCGATGTCGGGCGTGCGATTCGACGTCCAGACGTGGCCCGGATCGAAGCTGATGCGCGTCTCGGGCGATCGCTCACGGAGGGCCCGGACAAGCTTTGTTATCTCGGCTGCCGTGTCGTCGTCGAGGAACGACGTGATGTGGACGACGCGGGCGCGCCCGAGGTATTCGACGAGTGCGTCGAACCGCTCCCGGACATGGAGGGCCATGTGCGTGTTGGCCCCCGCGTGCGTGAGCAGCGTACGTTCGCCGTCCTCGGCGTAGGAGAAGCAGATTCCGCAGAAGCTCTCGTCCACCTGAAGTACGAAACTCCGGTCGACGCCGAGGCTGTCGAGATGCTTGACGGCTGACATCCCGAGAACCGGAACCCGCCCCGACACACCGACGTAGCCGAGCCGCAGTCCGAGACTTGTCTGCGAGATCGCCTGGATCGCATTGAACGACGAGCCACCGAGAACCGTGGATCGCGCCGACGACGACACCGTCTCCTCCAGAACCTCGCTGACCGTCTCACCGTCGACCATGTGTTCGGTGCCGGGCTCGACGTTTCGCCCCCTTCTGGCCATCAGCCGCGCGATTCGCGCCGGGAGAGGTTGTCCGGCAACGCCACGCTCCGCGCTTCCGGCGCCGACGATGTAGTCGAGGTTGATCGCACCCACGCCGACGACATCGAAGTCCGGCCGCCACACTGATTTCAGCGACAGCGCGTCCTGCTTCAGCTCGCTAACCTCAGTCTTGGCCACTACCGATCATCCCCTCTCGGGCCAGCATCCGGCGCAGTTCCGGGAACGTGCTGTCGACCTGTCCGGCCCGGTACTCGATACGAATGATTCCCGCGATGTTGGAGAACGTGTTGACGCCGCTCTCGGCCAGGACGGCGACCTTTCCGAAACCATATCTGCCCTGCAGGAATCCGATGCGATGTACCAGTCGCTGATCGGCCTCACTCGACGTCCCGCCGTTGGGATACGACGCCGGGCTGACGAGACACACCGCGAATCCGCACTCGTGCGCGACGTCGCTGAGCCGCCGATCCGCATCCGCGGCGGAGCCGTACCGGCCCACATCGAGCATCGTGGCCGGCAAGCCACAAGCATCGTGCAGGAACGTACGTACCGCCCGCGCGTCATGACGGCCGTCGTGCATGACGACGACGTCCTGCCCGCCCGACGGAGCCACCGGGCCGTCCGACCAGCGCCGTAGACCGCCGGACAGATCTGGCATGGAGCGTTCGGCACCACCACGTCGGAGCCTCGCCGCCGCTGACGCCATCCCGAGCACCGCACCGGCGTCGGCCTGCAATCTGTCCGATGAAAGCGCGGCCAGGACCGCCGCCGCGAAGATGTCTCCTGCGCCGGTCGCGTCCTCGACGTCGAGCTCGCGCAGGAATGCGGCCGGCGAGTAGGTCCGGGACGAGAGCCCGTCACGCCCCCGGCCGAAGACCTCGACGGCGTCGTATCGCTTCGTCACGACGAGCGTGCAGCCGGGCCTGCAGGAACGCAGGAGCCGGGTCGCGACCTCGCCGTCGGTCTCGCCGTACTCGTATCGTCCAAGAGCACGGAACTCGCGATAGTTGACGACGAGCAGGTCCGCCACGTCCAGCATCCCCGCCAGTGCCTCGGGCGGCTCGGTCGCCCACGTGTGGCCAGGATCGAGACTCACCCTGGTCGCCGGATTGAGATCCTTGGCACGTCGCAGCACCGCGAGGAGCGGTCCGGGCGTCAGGGGATCGAGGAACGACGTGACATGAACGAACCGCGACTGCGCGAGATACTCCGCTATCTGTTCCCGGTGGTCAGTCAGGTGCTCGTGCATCCGTGAGTTCGCACCGGGATGGATCAGCAACCGACGGTCCGTGTCGTCGATGTAGGACAAGCAGGTACCCGCGATAGCGTCGGTGACCCGTGCGACCCACCGGTGGTCGATCGCGTACTCGTTCATCTGTCCGGTGAACGAGATCCCGGGTCGCGGCATGTTCCCTATGACCCCTACATACCCCAGGCGCATTCCGAGGTTGAGCCGGGCCAAGCTGTAGATCGCCAGCCATGCCGATCCGCCGAGCGACGAACTTATCGAGGCGTTGCCGAGCCGCGAGAGCGCCGCCTCGAACGTGGACCAGTCGACAGGGCCTTCCATGCCGGATTCGAATCGCGCGGTGGTCTCAGCCACCCGCTCCGCCGTGTACTCGCTCATCCTCGTGGCGCCGGCGATCATGTCGACGTTGAGAGCGCCGACTCCGACGACGTCGTAGGCGAACCCGGACTTGCGCACGTTGCTCACCCCCGTCGGCAGCCGCTGGGCAAGGACGAGCGGCCACATCGTCGCCGGGCCGCCCGGCAGGCTGCCCAGAGCGATGTCTCCGCAGGTCGCGCAAGGCTTTCAGCCCTTGTGAGCCGTGTCAAGGAAGACAGGATCAGACTTGGGCACACGACCACTACCCCCGCGTATCGGAGGCCGAGGACGAAGCCCGGGACGCCGGGCGGGGGCCGTTCGGCACGGACGCCGCCTGCACGAACGCGGCCGCTGGCTCGACGACCAGGGTCGCCGCCGCGACAAGATCGACTGCACCACCAAGCAGATCATCGGCCGAGACCTCAGCCCCATGGCTACGGAGGTGAGAACGAGCAGCGTTTGGAGCACTGCTTGAGCAGCGGTCGCCTGCTTCGGCGCCGAGGTGTGGAGCCGAGTTCGAGCAGCGGTCGGTCGCGGATCCGGGATTCCGCCGTGGCCGTTGATGGTGGCTCCGTCCCGGTCGGCGTCAAGGCCCTGCAGCCCCTTCGGGGTGGCCTGCGGCCAGCCTGGACTCCGTCCGCGCCGTCGCGGTTGGCAGGGATCGGCGGAATCCCTCGTTGCGCGGGTCCAATGGGGTGCTGCTGGAAGTCATCTCCACCGACTTCGCCGACGAGCAGGTGCTGCTCGAACTCGTCTCCCAACGCTGCTCAAACTCGGCTCCATAGCCAGCCCCAGGTCCGTTCACTCGACTCCAGCCGATCGCCGCCGTCGCTGCCAACGGCAAAGGCCCGCGAGCGAGTGCGCTCGACGTTTCAGCGCGCTCCAGTCAGCTCCCGCAGCCACGCGATCCGGCCTCGGCCTGCCGGTCGTGTGCGGCGAGCTGCGCAATGACGTCGAGGTGCTCGGCGAACCACGGGTCGTAGGTCGACAGGCCGTCCGGCCGCTCATCGGCCAGCAGTTCAGCGTGCGGCCACCACTTCGCGGCGAAGTCGGGGAACTCGTCACCCTCCGGCGCCGCGTGTTCGCCGATCCGGAGTGCGAGCCGAGCGAGGAGGCCGACGTCGTCCAGGTCCCACGGTGCGGTGCGGACCGCGCGCCCGTCCACCGGATCGAGACCATGAAGTCCGCCACGCCCAGCCAGTGGACGCGGATCTGTGAAGGCCGGGAAGCATGACCTGGCACGCCGGGAACATCCGGGTCCTCAGTGGACCTTTTGCTCCTATTCGTCCGGATGCTTGGGTCGAGGGGTGTTGTCCGTAGACATCGCAGCGCACGGCTCAAGACTCGATCTTGCGGCGTCCTCGAACTCCGCGACCGCGCTACGGATAGCACGCCCGTCCACGGCCGAGCCCTCCACCGAATCCTCGGTTGCATCAGTGAGTTCTCGCAATCCGTCCAGGAACCGCTCCGCGCCATCAGCCGCACGTCCCTGGACCCCCTCCGTGCTCTCCGCGGTGCTCGCGATGATTCCGCGGAGTTCCTCGACTGCCAGGTCTGGATTGCGATCAACCAGGGAGAACGCATCGACAACCCGGAGACTCGCGTCACTGACGGTCGTGGACAGCTCGGCACACTCCGCGCCTGCCTCCGCCGATGGATTGCCGGTCGACTCAGGCGCTGCCGCTACCCGTTCAGCAACCTCCTTCTGGGACGTTGACTCGCTGGTATCACCTGATGGCTCTGGACCAGGATGGGAAGAGCACCCCGACAGAGGGCCGATCAGCACGGCAGCCATCAATGCCAGTCCGGCGCGAATTGGGAACCTATGTGCAGTCATGCGGGGTGATGAGGCCTTTCGATTGTCTCTTTTTCGTCCATCCGGCTCATCAACGCCGTGGCAACCACAGCGATTCCGTTCCAGTTGCCCTCAATGCCTGCCTCCACGACGTTCGCGAATTGCTGAAACAGCACCAATTCGTCATGGTAGATGGCCACACCCACTGTGGTCTCGGGTGGGTCCACGATGCTCGTGTCATCGAGAAAATCCAGGAACCGGTCGAGGGCCCCGGGCCGTCCGTCCATGACGTCAAGCGCTTCCTCGTTCGAGATGGCGCTGATCTCGGCAAGCCATGCGCGCAATTCTCGCCGAACCCAGGGAGCAGAAAGGTCATCGTTCTCAGGGGACATTCCAGGACCTCCACGTCAGCCACTCGGTTAGTGGAATATGAGCCTCGTCGGGCATGTCCTTGATCGACTTGTCGCCCGGCAGCGGGCTGCCGTCTCGAAGAATAGTACGGTTCCTGTCGTTGATCACGACATGATCCACACGCTGACTGGGGAATTCGTGGTCCGGGTTCCCCCTGTCGATTCTGATGCTGCTCTTATTTCCTGGAGCACGCCAGACAAAGCCCTCCTTGAGAGGAACACCCTTCTTGAGGGTCTGCCTCAGCTTCTTTGTCATATCTGGTCCTGCCCAACTGCCAGGTACCTTGTGCGCTCCGTAGGGGAACCACCCCGGCCCTTGCATCCCTGTGTCGGGGTTGTTGCCGGAGACCTGGTCGCTGATCTCGCCGAGCTCGTCGAGCTTGCGCTCAAGGAACTCGAGGGGCTCCTCGCAGCCTACCTCCGTGGTGATCTGGGTCGGGCCGCATTGACCATTGGGGCTTGATGAGGCTGCCGCGCTGGCTCCGCCCACTGCGGCGTCTCCGGCTGCGGAGGTGGAGGCCCAGAGGTGGTCAGCAGCCGCGGGACCGCAAGTTCCCGCGATACTGGTGCCTGGCACCGCGCACGACTCACCGGCCGTTCCGATCGCGGCCTGGCAGGCCGCGGATGTCGACCCGCACATCGTGGTGAGCCCGCCCGCGGCGATGCCTACAGGGATCGCCTGGCGATTGATGTACGGGTCCGGGTATGCCCAGGTCGGCTTGTCGATGCCGAACTGCGGGACCTGGGTCAGCGTTTCGTTCAGCGACGCCATGCTCGCGTCGAAGTCGGTCATACTGGCGCTGAAGCCGACCATGCTGGTGCCGAACCCAGTCATGTGCGAGTGGAATCCGGCCATGCCCGCATTGAAATCGGCCATACTTGCACTCAGGCCTGTAATGCTCGCGCTGACACCCGTCATGCTCGCCTGGAAGCTGGTGAGGTCGGTGTCGAACGAGTACGAGCGAGGCCGGTAGGTCGACGAGGCGCCGGCCGATGTAGCGCCCACACTCGCGCCTCCTCCCCAGGTCCACGCACCCGCCTGCGAGACAGTGCTGGTGCTGAGTGACGGGGAGTAACTCGTGCCGGGGTACGAGTAGGAGTACTGGCTCAGGTCGGGGATCGTTCCGAACCCATAGCCGGATCCGTAGTACGTAGGCTGTGACAAGGCGACGCTCGCGCCGGCAGCGGCACCGATTGCCAGCCCCCCGAAGAGCGCCTCCCCCACTGTCACACACGCGCCCAGGACGACGATCCCAGGGCCGACGCAGTGTCCCGATGGGTCGGAGTGCCGCACAGGGTTACCCATGCCGTAGGCGTACCTGTTCAACTGATCCACAGGCAGGGCGACATCGTCGCGCGTCAGGAATCCGCCGGTCTCCGGGTCGTACCAGCGGGCGTCCATGTTTACGAGTCCACTTTGGGTGAAGTCGTTCTGGAACCCGAGCTGGTCGGCTCCGACACTGGAGGCCTGTCCTAGAGGGTCAAAGGACACGGTCCGTTCAGCCGCCCCATCGACGACCGCGATCACGTCTCCGTGCGGGTCTGTGATTCCTCTGCCGCCCTGGATCTCGACGATGCGCCCATGAGGATCACGAACCACCGGAGAGGATCCGATATCGGAGGCGTCACGACCCAAGCCCGCATAAGCCAGCGTCTTGTCCCCGGCCGACGAGAGCCGTCCGAGCCCGTCGTACTCATAGCTGTCGCTGCCCGACCTTGCCAGTTGCCCGAAGGGGTCGTAGTCGTAGGTCGTGTTGTCGGCAGCAACCCGGTTGCCGTCCGTTGAGTAGGAGTAGGTGACATCGCCGACCGAACGGAGCTGGTTGCGTGCGTCATACCTACGCTGGTCACCATCACGTGAGATCAGGTTCCCGGCCGGGTCCCACTCCAGAGTGTGAGTGCCGGACTCGTCCGCCCAACCTGTGAGCCTGTGCCGGGCGTCGTAGGTGTAGTCCGTCGTCCTGGAGGCAGGCTGGTTCGACGACCGTGACAGGCGGTTTCCTTCGGCGTCATATCTATAGGTCTCGTCCACCAAGGTCTCGGTGCCAGAGACCACCTTCTGGCCTGCCAAATTCCCGAGGAGGTCCCAGGACAACGTCTCCTGGCTAGATGGTGCGGATACCGACGCAAGGCGGGCGCCGTCATAGGCATAGCTGTAGAGCGAGCCGTCCGGCGTCGTCACCGAGCCAACGCGACCGCCGGGTTCCCAGGTGAAGGATGCCGTGCCGGTCGTGTCGGTCCGCTCCGTGACGTTTCCGTCCAGATCGTAGGCGACGGTCGAGTTCCCGGCCGGCCCATGCGACCCGGTGAGCTGACCGAGTTCGTCGTAGGTCAGGGTCTGCTTCCCGTCCGGGTGGGAGAACGAGGTCAGCCGGCCTGCCACGTCGTACCCGAAACTACGGGTGCTCGTGGCGGCATCGACGGTCGCGGTCACCGTCGCCGGCAGGCCGTCCACGAAGTATTCCGTCGACGTCGTACGGCCGCCCGGAGCGATCGCCTCGACCACACGCCCGGCGACATCGTGCTGCCAGGTGAAGGTTCTGTCAGCCGGCAGGGACGCGCCGGGTACCGACGGTTCGACCAGTGAAGCAAGCAGGCCGGTAGCGGTGTAGGACGCCTCAGTGATGTTGCCGTTCGGGTCCGTGTACGTGGTCACGTTACCGTCGGCGTCGTAGCCGAGGCTCGCGGTAGCGCCGTCCTCATAGACGATCGAGGTCGTGTTCCCCCGCTGGTCATAGCCGAACCCACGCACGCCACCCAACGGGTCAACCTGCTCGACCTGGAGCCCCGCCGCGTCATAGCCCCAGTTCCAGCTCCGCAGCGGATCACCGGACTCGGAATCGAGGATCGACTTCCGGACCGCATTGCCGTACGCGTCGTAGTTGGTCCACATCGTGCTGCCGTCGGTGCTTGTCTGCTCGACCACACGCCCAGCAGCATCCCTATCGAAGCCACGAATGACACCGGCTGCATCGGTGGCCGAAGTGACCTCTCCCAGCGTGTTGTACTCGGCCTCGAACGTCGCGCCCTCGGGCGACGTCACGCCTGTCTGGTTCCCGTAGACGTCGTATGCATAGCGCCAGGTCGCCTGCTGTTCGCCCACCTGCGTCGCCTGCTCGAGGAGATTTCCACGCCGGTCGTATCCAGCGGTAGTCACCACGCCCAGCGGATCGGTATAGGCGACCGTGTTGCCGAAATCGTCGTAGGCGAACATCTCGGTGTGGTCATCGGCATCGTCTCGTTCGCGTGTGACCTCGACGAGCTGTCCCAGGCTGTCGTAGCCGTAGCGGGTCGTCGCACCGGCCCTGTCCGTCGTCTTTTCAACCCGCCCCGCGGCGTTGTACTGCCACGAGTCGCGAGCAGCCTCCTGGCCTGCCTCGTGGAGAACGCTCTGGCTCGTCCGCCGACCGTAACCGTCGAACGTCGCCTCGGCAGTGGCTCCAGACGGCGTCGACCAGTTCAGCAGATTGCCGAAGGCGT
Source organism: Myceligenerans halotolerans (assembly GCF_054782975.1). NCBI lineage: Bacteria > Bacillati > Actinomycetota > Actinomycetes > Micrococcales > Promicromonosporaceae > Myceligenerans > Myceligenerans halotolerans. Next base: position 167,972 of record NZ_BAAGRL010000025.1, on the reverse strand, counting down.
CGTACCCGTACTTCGTGGTGTACGCGCCCTCCAGGGAGTAGGACGACTCTTCCACCATGCGATTCGCGGTGTCCCAGGTGTACCGCGTCTCGATCGGGTCGGCGTCGGTGGAACGGGGATCAACGACGGCAACCACCCGGCCCAAGACGTCGCGCCGAAGTGCGGTTGTTCGGGCACCCGCATCGTCCGCGGCCGAGCCCACCGTCGTTGTCATGAGGTTGCCGGCGGCATCGTAAGCATACGTGGAGGTACGCAGCGGCGTCGTCGCAGTGACCGTCTCGGACGTGACCAGGCCGCGCGGGTCCAGGGCGCGCATGATCTGTCGCGCTGGGCTGTCGGCTTCCCCGGTGGCAACCGTCAACTTCACGGGGCGACGCAAGTGGTCATAGGTGACACCGCTCACCACACCGTTGTCGAACAACGCGGACAGGTCCCCCGCGCGCGTGAAGTTCGCCGCGAACTCCCGCACATCTTCGGTACCCGACCCGCTCGCAGCAGGCATGTCCAGTGCCGTCACCTGCGCGAGCATGTCGTCGATGTAGTAGTCGTAGCGTCGGCTGACGCCCTTCCTGTCGGTGACGACCTCCGGTCGCCCTGCCTCGTCGTACTGGATCTCCTCAAGAACGACGTCATGAGGCTCCTGCTCGTGGGCGCTCATGTGGCCGACGGCAACCCGCCGCGCCACATCCCCTTGCGGCGTGTACTCCAGCCGTGTCGTCGCTCCCGCTGCATCAGTAGTCGTCACGAGTCGACCCAGTGAGTCATAGGAGTTCTGAGCCTGGACGACACCGTCTGGCCCCTTCGTGGTCAACAGGCGGCCCTGGGCGTCGTGGGTGTAGTCCACCACGTAGGAAGTGTCAGTACTGAGATCCCTTCTTGCCGATGAGATGAGGTAGCCATCGATGTCGTAGGAGTACGACTGGCGCGCCTGGTGCGCCTCACCCGTGATCGGGTCCGTCGTGCTCCCGGCAGTAACGGCGACGATCTTCCCGGCGCCGTTGTATGTGATCGACTGTGTCTGCGTCGTCACTCCGTCGCCAGAGGTCTCAGTCGATTTCAAGCGTCCAGCCCAGTCGTACGAGTACGCGTTCTTGGCGCCCAGCGGGTCGGTCACCGTAGCGAGCTGTCCCTTGCTCGTGTAGCCGAAGTTCGTCACCTTCCCGGCAGGATCGCTGACCGACGCACGCAAACCCGCCGGCGCGGTCCCGCCGCCGACCGCTGGTTCCGTGCCCTCTGTGTACGTGTATCGCTCGGTCGTGCGCGTCCCGGCAGTCGTGCCGCGGATGATCTTTGCCACACGGCCTGCACTGTCGTACCCGAACTCGATATCCGCGTACTCACGCAGGTCATCGAGCGTCGGATCCTTGAAGAGAAAAACCAGCGTACTCATCGGCGACGTCTTGAGTTCGAGTTCGCCCTTGGCGGCACCCGAGCCGACGTACGCGTATCGGGTAACGCTCGACTCGCCGTGCTCCAGGTACTGGTACCGCGCGGTCAAGTTGCCAGCCTCGTCATACTCCATTTCTAGGTAGGAGCCCTGAGGCGACGCGTACCCCGTCGTCCGGCCGGCACCGTCATAACGCCATTGCTCAACCCCACCACGGCTGTTGTACAGGTATCGGGTGCGCCCTTGAGCGTCCAACTCGTACCTGTCAACGGCGTCCGCGCCGTTGGTGACGGTGACCTGGCTCCCACCGCCCGACAAGGCAGAAGCCGCGAATGAGTACGATCCGTCTGGAGTCTCGACCTTGGTGGCCTTGGCACCGGAATAGGTCACCCGCGTCGTCGTCGCTCCGCCTGCCGATGCGACCGATACCAGTTTTCCACCGGAATAGTCGTATGCGATGCAAGCATCTTCTGGAGCGGGACGGCACACCTTGGTGAGCAGGTCGCCGTCATACGTGTAGGTCCACACCACTGGAGTGTTCCTGGGCGCTCCGTTGGGTCGCACCGAAGCAACTCTTTCGCCCACCCAAGACACGCCAATCGAGCGCCCAGATGTGACATCCTTGATCATCGAGATCTTTGCTGCGCTATTCCAGTTGAACTGCGTGGCGAATCCGTCCGCATTTGTCACCGACGACACACCCATGGAATTGAACTTGTAAAGTGCGCCATTTGGATCCGTGAATTTCCCGACACACGGACTCGCGCATGACTCCAACTTCATACCCTGCGAACCTGGCGCAGGCGCGAAACTGCCGTTGGCGTTCTTCCCGAAGGCCACCTCGTGTCCGTCAGCGAGTCTCACGATCTTTCCGGTTGACGTCTCAATCAACGCCATGTCAAAGATCGACGACCATCCGGCACCGAACGCTCCCACTCGCTCACTGGCCGATGAATGACTCCGAGCAAGCGCAAGCGGAGCGCCTGCACCTACCAGCGACGCATCGGTCGTGGCATGCTCGAAGTGCTGGTCGGAAAGATCGACCCCAGCGATCCGCGTCGCTTGGGCACCTAGCCCAAAACTTTTTCCCGCGGCAGCGGGGACAATCGTAGCGAAGGTACGACTCGGATTGCCTATGGTTCCCACGTAGGGGTTGTCCCGGGCTGCGGAAGTCCATTTGTATACGCCATTCCAACCCAGCGCACCGGACGGGACCTTCCAACTCTTGGACGCTATCCAGCCAGAATCCGCGACGACCACGGTGTCCCTGCAGTGCGCATCCAAACACCGCTTGACCTCGAAGGAGTACTCATAATCCTGAGAAACCGCATGCGCGAGCGACATCGACAGAGTCGGCCGGAGGGAACCAAGAATCTTCTGCGGGGACGGCGAACTGAGCCGCACCTCGAAGTCGCCACTCTCTGGCGACGCAAGAGTCGAGCCCGTGGAGAACCAGAACTCCTCATTGAATATAGTCCCCATGTACGGATTGTTCCGGGCCGCTGCCGTCCACTTGTACGTCTTGTTCGTCCCCAACTTGCCTGCCGGCACCTTCCAGGACCCTGGCACCCAGTCTGATCTTGCGACTGCCGTGTCCTCCGAACAGGTGCTCGCCCTCACCGGACAGACCGTGTACTGCCACTCGATCCCATCCGACGACGGACGAAGACCTGTGGTACGGCCGATCAGCGTCGGCCTCGTTCCCGTGCCCTTCGCATTGTTCGCCGGTGATTTCGCGAAAGACCGAGCGACTGGCGCCACACCGTTGTCGATGTAACTGACGTTCGGGAAGGACGGAATCTCTACCGCCTCGAAGTCGACGGGCGGATTGCTGTACCCATCACTAAGGCCTCTCACCACGGGCGGTGCAATTTCCGGCGACGCCACCGGAGCCTCCGCAGCAAGCACGGAACCCTCGGTCGCCGCCGCAGCTCCTGTCGACCCAGAGACGTCGACGAAACCTGCAGCCAAGACCGCGGTAGCAGCGAATACAGCGAGCGGACGGCGAAACCTCACCAGGATCTCCAGCATGTTCGTCAGACAGTCGATCAGGCACTTCGAAGACCCGTCAACGGAGGGACTCCGGAGCGCATAGTACTGAAAGCTAGCATATGTCCGACCTAGACCTTGCTGGGGAACGTCGTCGGACGCCTCACCCCAAAGAGTGAGATCACGCGGCACCCCGGAGCGCCACGTCGGTCCCGGCTGGGAAGGCCAGTTCGCCGCCAACCACCTCGGACACTTCGCCCTCGCCTGCGAGCTCTACCCGCTCCTGGCCGCGGCGGACGGTGCGCGCGTCGTCGTCAACAGCTCGGCCGGACACGTCCTGACCGACATCCGCTGGGACGACCCGCACTTCCGCACCGGCTACGACAAGTGGCTGGCCTACGGCCAGTCCAAGACCGCCAACAGCCTGTTCGCCGTACACCTCGATGCCCTCGGGGACGACGACGGCGTCCGGGCGTTCGCTCTCCACCCGGGCAAGATCATCACCGGTCTCCAGCGAGAGATGCCGCTCCAGGAGCAGATCGACCGCGGATGGGTGGACGAGCACGGCAACGTGATCGGGGCCGGCTTCAAGACACCCTCCCAGGGCGCCGCCACCGGCCTCTGGGCAGCCACGTCTCCCCTCCTCGACAGCCGCGGCGGCCTCTACCTCGAAGACTGCGACGTCGCACGCATCTCCGCCCCCGACCGCCCCATGGACGACGGCGGCGTCCGCGAGTACGCCATCGACTCCGGCGCGGCCGCCCGGCTCTGGGACCTCTCGCTAGCGGCGACGGGCGGCGCTCCGATCCCCCGATGACGGGACGTTCGGTGTCGCGTTGCCTCAGCGCGCCCCGATCAGCTCCCGTAGCCACGCGATCCCGGACTCCGCCTGCACTCGCTGGAACCGTCGCAGGTGCGGGATGCCGCGCGGCGGGGGTTGCAGCGAGGAGTGCACGAAGTAGGCGGCGATGATGGCGACCCAGGTGAGCACGGCCTCGGGGTCGGTGCCCGGCGGGAGCGGAGTGCGGTCCAGCACCGCCGACGGCGCGGGCCCGCCCAGCGCGTGCACGGCGGGCAGCATCGCGACCAGGTCGCGGAACGCCGCGCCTCGGGCGGCCCACGGCCAGTCCACGACCACGCCGCGGCCGCGATCCTCCGGCCCGGCGATCAGCACGTTGTCGGCGCGGAAGTCGCCGTGCACCAGCGAGTTGCCCGCGAGCGCCTCGGCCTGCCGGTCGTGTGCGGTGATCTGGGCGATCAGGTCGAGGTTTGCGGCGAGCCAGGGGTCGTAGGTCGACAGGCCGTCGGGTCGCTCGTCGGCGAGCAGTTCGGGGTGCGGCCACGGCGTCGCGGCGAAGTCGGGGAACTCGTCGCCGTCGGGGGCCGGGTGCTCGCCGATCCGTAGGGCGAGGCGTGCCAGCAGGTCGACGTCGTCCATGTCCCACGGATCGGTGCGTACGGCGCGTCCGTCCACCGGTTCGAAGGCGAGGACGGCCCAGCCGGTGTCTTCCTGGGGCGGGGCCGGGCTGTCGTCGGACACGTCGAGCGACCACAGCAGCGTGGGCGCGGGCACCGTGTCCGGCAGCCGCGCCGCGATGGCGGCCTCACTCCGGTGCAGTCGCCGTGCCTCGGCCTGGTCGGGAGAGGCGGTCTTGACGAATGCCGATCCGCGAGTGGTGGTCAGCACGCTGGCCAGGCCTGGGGAGTACCCGCCGTCGTGCGAGACCCACGACGTCACCTTCGCGCCCAGCCGCTCCTCGATGGCCGCCCGGATCGTGGCGGGCAGGTCGGGCCAGGTGGGACGTACGCGGGTCATGGCAGAACACCCTGCCGGAGCGGACAGGCCGGCACCACCGAAATACGCGGGGACGGTACATCCCCCGCAGGCGTTCTCACCCCAAGGAGTGAGATCACGCCGCACCTCCGGAGCATCGGGCCCGCCCCGGGGAAGGACGTGGTTCAATCGTGCTCAGCCCCCCGCCACTCTCCCGCACGGCCTGACGGTCCGCCCCGGCATCAAGGTGGTCATGGAAGGACATCCGATTCCCGCCGATCGAGGCACGACGCAGGCGTTCTGGCTGAACCTGATCGTCCATGGCGTCTTCGCGCCGCTCTCGGCCCTGGTGGTGGCTCTCCTTGTCGTCAGCGGGGCGCGAGCGTGGCAGGTCGTGGCGACGGTTCTGGCGGCGGTGGCGCTGCATGCCTCGATCGAGGTCGCGCGGCGTCGTCCCGTCGCGGGGTTCGCGGTCGCGTCGGCGGCGATGCTGGGGCTGGTGCTGACGCCCATGCCCGGGTGGGAGCCCAGTGCGCTCCCGTCGGCGGTGTGCTTCCTGGTCGCGCTGTGGCGTCTGACGGCCGTCGCGGGGCTTCGGCTGCGTCTCGTCGCGCTCCTCGTGAGCGTCGTGGGGATCGTCGTCTCGGGCCTGCTCTCATCGGCACGGATCGAGGGCTTCGTCCCCGCGTGGATGTTCTGGGTCCAGGGCGCGATCGCGCTGAGCATCGTCGTCGGCGTGTGGGCCGGGGCGATCGCCGTGACCCGTAGGAGGGAGCGTGCCGCCCGTGCGGAGCAGCGGCGACTGGATGTGGCTCTCGCTGCGGAACGTGCGCGCATCCGCCGTGACCTGCACGACGTCATCGCTCATTCGATCACGGTGCTGGTCGCGCGGGTCGACGCGGCGTCGGTCACCACGAGCGACGCCGGCACGAGCCGGGAGCTGGAGGACGTGGCCGAGGCGGGCCGCGACGCCCTCGGGGCGTTGCGGGCCATGCTGACGGTGCTGGACGCGGAGCGTCCGACCCTGAGCGAGCACCCGCTGACCGTGGCCGCTCTGCCGGAGCTCGTGGAAGCGGCGTCGACATCACTGCACCGCGTGACCTTCGCGGAGACCGGGGAACGCAGGCCGCTGGGGATCGGAGCCGAACTGGCCCTCGTGCGCGTCGCGCAGGAGGGCATCACCAACGCGCTCCGCCATGTGCGGCCCCCGGTCGCCGTGGCCGTCCGCCTCGAATGGCGGGGTCCGGACGTCCTCCTCGAGGTCCGGGACGACGGCGGTGCCGGCGTCCTGCGCGGCGGCTCCGCGGGAACGGGGCTGGCGGGTGCGCGGGCGAGGGTCGAGGCCGCGGACGGGACGTTCACCGTGACGGGGGACGACGGCGCCACGACGCACGACGGCGGCTGGACCCTGACCGCACGGCTACCGACCAAGGAGTCCCCGTGACACCCGTACGAGTACTCCTGGCGGATGACCAGGACCTGTTGCGCGGCGCGCTCCGCACGGTCCTGGGGGCGGACCCGCAGATCGACGTCGTCGCGGACGTGGGCGACGGCCGGGCCGCGATCGAGGCCGTGCGCTCCCACCGCATCGACGTCGTACTCATGGACATCCGGATGCCCCGGCTCGACGGCGTCAGCGCGACCGAGGAGATCACCCGCCTGTCCCCGTCGACGCGGGTACTGATCCTGACGACCTTCGACGCCGACGAACTCGTCGTCGCCGCCATCCGGGCCGGCGCGAGCGGTTACCTGACCAAGGACACGCGCCCGGCCGCGCTCTGCCGGGCGGTGCACGACGTCGCTGCCGGGACGTCCGCCCTGGCACCGGGTGTGGCGGCGAAGATCGTCGGCATGCTCCGCGACTCACCGGCGGCCGACGCCCATGCGCTGGACGCCCTCACCCCGCGTGAGGCCGAGGTCTTCGACCTGATCGTCGCAGGCATGTCCAACGCGGAGATCGGGGCGAAGCTCTACCTGACCCAGAACACGGTCAAGACCCATGTCCGGGCGCTCCTGATGAAGCTCGGGCTGCGGGACCGCGTCCACGTGGTGATCTACGCCTACGAGCACGGGCTCGTCCGCACGGAATGATCTCGCGCTCTCAGCGGTGGGGGACGGACCATCGGTGCGGGACGGAGCGGTCCCGGAAGAGGCTTCCGGGACCGCTCCGGACGGTCAGCGCGCCCGGCTCCGCACCCTCCTGTAGCACACGATCCGGCGTATCAGTGCAGTCGCGCCGAGCGCGAAGCACACCAGGGAGAAGAGCGCGAGCAGCGGGAGCAACCAGGCGGCGACGATCCAGTACTGGAGGCTGAACGAGCCGCCCTGGACGCCGATCAGCGTCGGAAGAAGCGCCCCGACGACGGTCACGAGTGCCAGCGGTATCAGCCGGAGCACCACTCCGGGGCGACGGGCCTCGTGCCGCCGGACCGCCCAGCGCGGCGCGCGCACCACGGTGAGTGTGAGGAGCGCGCCCACGATCAGGAGCAGCCCGAGCAGAACCACGTTCACGACGGTCAGCGGATTGCTCATCGACGTCGTCTCCGCGCCGTTCCGTTCGGCCAGCAGGTTGGTCGACAGCAGCCGGGGAGCCCCGACGCCGTTACCCAGGACGATCGCGGCCTCACCGGTCCCGGGTGAGAAGACCATGTCGCCGGTCCAGGTCGCCAGGGTGCCGCCGTGGCCGATCAGCGGCTGCGCGGCCACTGCCTCGTCGGGACGGGCTTCCCAGCCCAGACCGTAGTTGCCGGCTCCTGGCTGGGCGGTGTGCATCTCCTCCAGCGACTCCGCGCTCAGCGGGCCGACGTCGAGCATCCCCTGGTTGAACCGCACCCACCGCACCATGTCGTCCAGGGACGAGACGACCCCGCCGTTGCCGACGCAGGCGCCCGGCATCTCCGGGACGGCGAACGCCAGGCCCAGAACCACCTCGTGTCCCGAGGCCAGCCCGGCCGCCGGGTCCGAGCAGAGTTCCGTGGAGGTGGTGTCGTCCATGCCGAGCGGAACGAACAGTTCCTCGCTCATGAACTCGTCGAACGGCTTTCCCGACTGGACCTCGACGATGCGCGCGGCCACGGAGTAGTTCGTGTTGTGGTACTCGTACTGCGCCCCCGGGGCGGCGTCCAGGGTCTTGTCCGCCAGCGAGGCCACGGCGTCGGCGGCGCTGCGCGGGGGCGGGAACGCGTACTCGTTGTTGGTCCGGATCGACAGTCCCGAGGTGTGGCTCAGGAGGTGGCGGACCGTGATCTCGCGGAACCGCGGATCGTCCATGGTGAACTCGGGCAGCACGTCGACGACCGGGTCATCGAGGTCGAACATCCCCCGCTCCACCAGGATCATGACCGACGCGGCGGTCATCGACTTGCTCATCGAGGCGATCCGGAAACGCGTCTCCGGGGTGACCGGGTCCCCGTCGCCGTCACTGCCGCGGACGATGGTCTCGACCGTGTCGCCGTCGATCACCGCCACGGCCAGGCCGGGGTTGTCGTACGCCGCCTGGTAGGTGTCGACGAGTTCCTCGCCTTCCGTCTCGGCGTGCGCCGGAGACGCCGTGCCGACCAGGACGATGCCGGCCAGCACCGCCAGCAAGGCCAGCCCGGCCAGCAGGAGGGAGAACCGGATGGGTGGAGAGAACGGGGAACGAAGGGGTGTCGGCCGGTGTCGGATCATCACGGCATCAGCCTGGGCCGGCGCGGCGGCGCCGTGCCTCACCCCGGGGAGTGAGCCAGGTTCACCCCGAAGAGTGAGGAGGGATGCAGGCACCCGCCCGCGCGGCGCGATCGGCACCAGATCATCGGCTGATCGCCGGGCGAGCCACTCCCAGGGCGTTGTCCCTCTGGGATTCGCCCGCATACACCGGAGGGCCGCACGTGACATCAGTCAAGGAGGTTGTGCTGACGCGCCCAGCTCAGGAGTGTGGCCCCGTCGCAGGGGTACCTCGATCCGCTCGCGCGAAGCAGGTCGAGGATCTCGGCTGCTCGGCGTGAGTCGATCTTGCCGTCCTTGTAGGCACGGATGAGGAGCCACAGCGAACCGTGGACCTTGACAGTCCTCATCCGCCGGGCGATCCGTGTTGCTTGCGCATCATCGGTGATCGCGATCGCCTGTCGTACCTGCGCGCTCGCGAAGACCGTGGCTTCGCCCTGGTCGTGCGTACCAGGACCGATCGCCTGCACATATGCCGCGAGGGCGACGAGTTCTTCCATCCCCTGCTCAGGCAGAAGCTCGACCCAGGCGATCTCACTCAACGCACTGGGTCCGGCGGCGAACTCGTTGCGGACCATCTCGGTGGTGCCGACCCGGAAACCGACAGTCAGGTCCTTGAGTGCATGCATGATGCCCGCCGTCGCGAAGCCGCTCAGGCAGGTGTTGTCGATGACGAGCAGGGGGTGTGGATCGGCGGCGTCGGTCACGAGTAGAAGTCCGGTCGAAGCTCGTTGGGACCGGCCTCAACCGGCTCTGGCAAGTCGTCCTCCGGGACGCGCACGATGGCCGCACACCTCGACCTGCCGATCGAACCGTCGCGATAGGCGGCCAACCCGCCACGTGATACCGAGGCAGAAAGGTCGCCCTCGGCCAGATCCTCTTCGGGCTGCTGTCCGAATGCGCGCAGTTCGGCACGAGTCGGGTTCGGCCGGAGAGCACGAACCTCGACGTCCGTGATGAGCCCTGCCTCGACGAGGCGCGCGAGCAGGCCGCTCCAGCTGATCCGGTACATCGACGACAGCCAGATCGCTTCCTCGCGGACGCGCTGAAGCATGTGGGCACCCGCGCCGATCCGCTCGGCCCAGCGTTGGCGCACCACGGCGAGCGGCAACAGGAACTCCACGGCGAAGGCGTTGACCAAGTGCTCATGCCCCGAGGTCGCGCCGGAGACGGTCTCGGCCGAGTACACGTCATCGAAAAGATAGTGGCCGAGCTCGTGGGCCGCGGTGAAGCGCCGTCGGCCCGGATCCTGGTTCGCGTTGATCACCGCCACGCCGAACCCGTCACTCGGGAGCATGACACCGTCGGTCGCCTCACCCAGAACCACCGACACGGTGTAGAGACCGAAGTCGTCGAGCACGTCAGCCATCCGACCCAGTTGGACCTGCCCGAGTCCGGCCTCCTCGCGCACACGACGGGCGGCCTCGGCAGCATCCTCCGGAGTTTCGACCCTGCCGAGCGACCCCACGAGCCCGGCGTGCTCAGCCGGCTCGAGCGCTCCCAGCTCACGAAGCTGCTGCACGTCCGCGGTCAGATCCTCGGCGGCGAGTTCGGCGACGAGCGTCGCAGGTCGATCCTCGACCACACCGCTCCGCCGTGCGACCAGCGGTTCCGGAGAGTCGGCGACGAACCACGGCAGCGGCCGGTCCAGGAACGATGCAAGGGTCGACAGCTCGATCGCCGAGACCTTCCGAGTGCCTGTAGTGATCTTCGAGATCGCGGTGCGGTCCACACCCAGCGCCGTGGCGAGCTCCGCCTGAGTCTTCCTCGCGGCGACACGAGCAAGCTCGATACGGTCGCCAAGCTCTGCCGGTGTGATCATGTGTGCGATTCTGGCACACATGCGCTTTCGTGCCCAGCGACGGCACCCGGTCGTGCGTGGCCTTCTCGTCGCCGGTCAGTCGGGCCGCGTGTCCTCCGGCGTCAGCAGGGTGTCGTAGTGCGCGGACCGCTCCTCGAAGCGTGACAGGACGGCCCGCGCCTCGGCCGGGACGTGCGCGACCTCGTAGTCCTCGCCGACGAACTCCCGGACGGCGTCGAGCGAGTCGAACAGCATGACGGTGGAGAACTCGACCTCCCCGTCGAGCGGGCGCCGAAGCAGATAGGCGCCGTGGTAGCCGGCGAGCTTCCGCTCGGCGATGGCGGGCAGCACGCGAGTACTGACGATCGACTCGTACGCGTCAGCGTTCTCGGGGGTGGTCCATCCTCGCCAGATTCGAACGATCATGCGGGAAGTCCACCATGGGTGCTACCCGGCGCTCAAGCCGCCGGTCGGTGCGGGGGCACTTCGCCGTACCCCGGCCGGGATCGCCCCGCCCGGCCGGGGCCGGACGGCTCCGTCCACGCACGTCAGGCGCCGTTCGGATGGCCACGCACGTCAGAGGCGCCGTTCGGATAGGGTCGGGCCGCACTGTCCGGCGTCGTCCCTGGAGTCCTTCACGGTGAGTGAGTACCAGTACTACGAGTTCCTGGCGGTCGACCAGCCGCTGACCAGTGAGCAGCAGGCCGCGGTACGGGAGCTGTCGACCCGGGCACGGATCACGCCGACGTCGTTCACGAACGAGTACCACTTCGGCGACTTCAAGGGATCCCCGGACGAGCTGGTGCGCAAGTTCTACGACCTGCACCTCTACTACGCGAACTGGGGCAGCCGCCGGTTGCTCCTCAAGCTCCCCGCGGTCGCGCTGCAGGGCGTGCAGCTGGAGGAGTACATCGTGGGCGATCACATGGACGCCCACCGATCGGGCAGAAACATGATCCTGGACCTCGGGTCCGAGGACGAGGAGCACTGGGACGAGGACTTCCAGGAATGGACGCTGGGCGCGTTCACCGCGCCGCGGGCCGAACTGCTCGACGGCGACCTCCGGCCGCTGTACCTGGTGTTCCTCGCCGCGATCGGCGTCTGGGCGTACGACGAGGACGCCTTCGACTACGACGACGGCGACATCCTGGAACCACCCGTCCCGGCGGGCCTCGGCGATCTCACCGGAGCTCAACGGACCCTCGCCGACTTCCTCCGCCTGGACGACGACCTGCTGGCCGAGGCCGCCAGTGCGAGCCCGCCACGGGACGCCGTCGTCGGGCAACGCGACGCCCGCGAATGGGTGGCAGGCCTGCCGATGAAGACCAAGGACGACGCGATCGTCGCGCTCCTGGCGGGAGATCACGTGGCTGCGCGGTCAAAGTTGCAGCGCCGATTCCAGAGCGCTACGGCTGGTGACAGCGTGGAAGGCTCCCGGACGATCGGCGAACTGCTCGACAACGCGGCCAAGCGGAAGCAGCGACGGTCGCCGTGACCACGCGCGGTCGGTCGGTTGCCGGATGATCGGCCCCCGGCCTGACCGGCTGACTCACCGCCTCCAGGGGCAGGCGTCACGGATGCCGGCCGCGATCCGTGACGCAGGGACGGCCGGACGACTGCGGCTGACGCGATCCGGACGCCCGCGGCCGGACGGGAAGTGCGGTCGGTTGCCGAGTGACCGATCACTCGACAACCGACCGCACCCCCACCCGCGCGTGACCTCCCGGCGTCAGAGTTCCGCCGTCGGCTTCGCGTCCAGCTTGTCGAAGCTGTTCAGCAGGCGCACGTAGGGGGCGAACGCCTCCTCGACCTGCTCGGGCTGCAGGCCGTAGCGCGTCATGTCGTACGTGTGCGGGCGGCTGCCCGCCGGCCGGGCGATCACCCGGTCGAGCTGCGCCGCGTCGCTCTCCGTCCACGTCGCCCCGATCGCCGAGTACAGGCGCGGCACCTCGGTGTGCGGGTCGTGGCTGAGCGCGTGGTACGGCACGTCCACGATGGACGACGGCGGCACGCTCAGCCGCGCCTCCAGCCCGCTGTCCACCGACGTGACCATGGACTCCATCACGAGCCGCCCGATCTCCAGCGGGTCCGGGTCCTTCTGGTACGGCGCCCACAGCGTCTCCACGAGACTGCAGGAGGAGCCGACGACGGTCGCCGGGTCGCGATGCGTCCACACGAACGTGGCGTCCGGGAACACCTTCTTGATCGTCGTCATGTCGTTCAGGTGCGCCGGGTACTTGAGGATCCACCGCTTGGGCGCCCGGCCGTGCTGCAGCACCTGCAGGCCCCGCTTCAGGTACCCGTAGTCACCGGCCAGTTCCTCCTCGCTGCGACCCGCGTACCAGTCGCGGTAGGAGTGCATGCTGCCGTGGAACAGCGGCCAGTAGGTGCCGTGCGGCATGAGCACCAGCGACTCCTCCGGGTCGTCGGCACGGATCGGATGGATGTGCTTCAGGTTCGGCGCGAACATGCTGGTGACGATCTTGATGCTCTGGTCGAACTTCTTGATCTCCCGCTTGGCGACTGCCGGGTCCTCGAGGCCCGTGTAGGTCATCTCCCACGCGCGCGGCCCGCGGTGGGCGGGCGACGCCGCGAGCACCTTGTGGGTGAGGGTGGTCGCGGTGCGGGGCAGCCCGAGGACGAACACCGGATCGGTGATCTGCTCGTCGGCGATCTCCGGGCGCTCGGCCAGCAGTGCCTTGATGCGCAGCTGGTTGGCGTAGCGGTCCTTGACCACGGAGAGCGCGAAGAACCAGCCCAGGGGCGTCAGCCGGGGCTCCTCGACGACGCTGGCGAACACACGGCCGAGGCCCTCGGCCAGCTCAGGGTCCTGGGCGCCGGCGTCCTTCTCGATCTCGGCGACGGCCTTCGCCCAGGCGTTCGCGGGATCCTCGCGCCCCCGGACGGCGGGGCCGAAGACGGTGTTGAGGACCTTGGAGGTGCGGGTGGTTGTGGTGGTGCGGCTCACGATGCTCCTTCTCAGGAATCTTCCGCTCGGCCAGACATATGCGTTTGTATCGCGTTACGTCCGACATCTGATCAGCGCCGCCAGCCTACTCGCGCCCCACACCGTACGAGGTCGCGCGTCCGAAATCATTGCCGCGGCCAACCATCTGACAGGATGGAGCCGTGACGGGAACGAACGGTGCGGTGGCGGACTCCTCGTTCCGATTCCGGGACATCGCCGTCGTCGCCTACCTGCCGTCCGTCGTCAGTTCGATCGGGCACGGCGCCGTGCTCCCGGTGCTGGCGATCCACGCGCACGACCTGGGCGCGACCACGGCCGTGGCGGCGTTCGTGGTCGCGCTCATGGGCATCGGGCAGCTGGTCAACTCGCTGCCGTCGGGGGCGCTCGTGGCGCGGCTCGGCGAGCGCCGCACCCTGGTGATCGCCGGGCTCGTGGACGCGGTCGCGATGCTGGCCGCGTTCCTGGTGTCGTCGGTGTGGCTGCTGTGCGTGTGCGTCGTCGTCAGCGGGATGAGCTGGACGGCATTCCTGCTGGCGCGGCAGGGGTTCCTGATCGACGCGGTGCCGGTGAGTCACCGGGCGCGCGGGATGGCGCTGCTGGGCGGGTCGATGCGGGTGGGGGTCCTGGTGGGTCCGCTGCTGGGGGCGTTGCTGATCCACCTGTCCGACGTCCGTGCGGTGTTCGTGCTGGCGGCGTGCGCGTCGCTGGCGTCGGCGCTGATCGTGACCCGGATGCCGGACTTCGGCCGGGTGGCGCGCGACGTCGTGCCCCGGCGGGTGCACTCGGTGCTGCGGGAGCACCGGCGCACTCTGCTGACACTGGGCGTGGCGGTCGTCGTCATCGGCGCCTCGCGGTCGGTGCGCACGGGCCTGCTGCCGCTGTGGGCCGATCACGTGCACATCGACGCAGCGGTCGTGTCGCTGCTGTTCGCGGTGGCGGCCACGATCGACATCCTGCTCACCCTGCCGGGTGGCTGGCTGCTCGACACCCGCGGGCGGCGGGTGGTCGCGGTGCCGGTGGTGCTCGCCGTCGGCGTCGCCTGCCTGCTGCTGCCCCTGACGGACTCCGCGCTCGGGGTCGGCGCCGTGATGGCGCTCATCGCGGTCGGGAACGGGCTGGGTTCGGGAATCGTGATGACCCTCGGCGCGGACGCAGCTCCGGAGGAAGGACGCGCGCAGTTCCTCGGCGGCTGGCGGCTGTGCGGGGACATCGGCAACACGGGCGGGCCGCTGGTGGTCGCGGCGGTGGCGGCCGTCGCGCCGCTGGCCGCCGCGTCGGTGATGATCGGCGTGCTGGCACTGGCGGGCACGGCCTGGGTGGGCTACTGGACGGGCCGGGCGGACCGCACCCGCCGCGGCTAGGCGACGACGCGATCGGCGGAGTGTCGAGTGGTCGGCCGGACGTCGAGCAGTCGGCAGCCCGGGGAGCCGACCGCCCGACATCGAACCGACCACTCGACACCCCGTGCGACCACGCACCCACCCGCGCGCGACCTCCCGCTTCACAGGTCCGCCGTCGGCTCCGCGTCCAGTTTGTCGAAGCTGTTGAGCAGGCGCAGGTAGGAGGCGAACGCCTCCTCGACCTGGGCCGGCTGCAGCCCGTAGTCCGTGATGTCGTACGTGTGCGGGCGGGTGCCCGCGGGCCGGGCCAGCACCTGGTCGAGCTGCGCCGCGTCGCTCCCCGTCCAGGTCGCCCCGATCGCCGAGTACAGCCGGGGTACCTCGGTGTGCGGGTCGTGGCTCAGCGCGTGGTACGGCACGTCCACGACGGACGACGGCGGCAGGCCCAGCCGCGCGTCCAGCGCGCGCTCGATCCACGTGACCATGGAGCCCAGCACGAGCTGCCCGACCTCCACCGGGTCCGGGTCCTTCTGGTACATCGACCAGACCGTCTCCACGAGACTGCACGTCGAGCCGACGACGGTGGCCGGGTCACGGTGCGTCCACACGAACGTCGCGTCCGGGAACACCTCCTTGATCGTCGCCATGTCGTTGAGGTGCCCCGGGTACTTGACGATCCACCGCTTGCGGTCCCGCCCGTGCTGCAGCACCTGCAGACCCTGCTTCAGGTACTCGTAGTCGGCGGCCTTGTCCGCCGCGCCGCGCCGGGCGTACCACTCGCGGTAGGTCGGCATGGAGGCGTACAGCAGCGGCCAGAAGGGACCGTGCGGGAGGAGCATCAGCGACTCCTCCGGCTGCTCGGCGCGGGTGGTGTGCATGTGCTTCATCCCTGGCATGAACAGGTTCGTCATGGCCTGGTTGGCCCGGTTGAAGTTCTTGATCTCGCGCTCGGCGACCGCCGGGTCCTCAAGGCCGGTGTGCATCATCTCCCACATGAGCGGGCCGCGGTGCGCGGGCGAGGCGGCGAGCACCCGGTGGGTGAGCGTGGTCGCCGTGCGCGGCAGCCCGAGCACGAACACCGGGTCGGCGATCGGCTCGTCGAGGATCTCGGGACGCT
The DNA here is from genome assembly GCF_054782975.1 of Myceligenerans halotolerans. Taxonomy (NCBI): domain Bacteria; kingdom Bacillati; phylum Actinomycetota; class Actinomycetes; order Micrococcales; family Promicromonosporaceae; genus Myceligenerans; species Myceligenerans halotolerans. The sequence continues at coordinate 151,891 of NZ_BAAGRL010000025.1, read as the reverse complement.
CCGCCAGCACGTTGTTGACGCGCAGCCGGTTGGCGTACCGCCCCTTGATCGCGGCGAGCGCGAACGTCCAGCCCAGCGGCGTCAGGCGGGGTTCCTCGGCGATGCTCGTGATCACGACGCCGAGGCCCTCGGCGAACTTCGGGTCCTCGGTGCCGGCCTCCTCCTCGACCTCGGCGACGGCCTTCGCCCAGGCGCTCCCCGGATCCTCGCGGCCCCGTATGACGGGGGCGAAGACGGTGTTGAGAACCTTGGAGGTGCGGGTGGTGCGAGAAGTGCGGCTCACGATGTCCCTTCTCATGCGATCGACGTGGCGGGTCGCGGGGCGAGCGCGGGGCTCACCGGACGAACTCCTCGGGCTCCGGCGGCTGCTCGGGGCGGAAGGTGACCGGTAGCGCTTCAAGGAGGCGGAAGCGGAAGTCCGGTGCCCACCGGAGTTCGTCCGTCCGCAGCGCGAGCCTGGGCGCGAGGCGGTGGTGCAGCGTCTCGACCGCCGTCCGCACGATCAGCCGGGCCAGGTGCGGCGCCGGGCACGCGTGGGCGCCGACGCCGAACGTCAGGTGGGCGCGGCTGCCGGACCCGTCCCAGGCGCCCTCGCCGCGGATGCTCGGGTCCGAGCCGAGAGCGCCGACGGCGAGCAGGATCGCGTCCCCGGCCTGCACGAGCTTGTCGCCGAGCACGAAGTCTTCGAGGGCGATCCGCGGTGCCAGCGTTGTCACCGGCGATGCGGTCCACAGCACCTCGTCCAGCGCCTCGTCGATCCCGAGCTGCCCTCCCGCGAGCCGTCCGGCGAACCGGTTGTCCGTCAGGGAGAGGTAGAGGGTCTGCGCCAGCCAGGCCTGCAGGCCGCGGGCCGCGATGGCCGTGAGCGACAGGAGCCCGAGCGCGGCCTCCGCGGTGCTCCCGTAGGAGGCGTGCCGCGCGAGCCGGCCCGCGGGCGTGGGCTCGCCGTCCGGCCGGCGGGCCGCCGTCTGGCCGGTGAGCAGGAAGCTCATCTCGTGCACGGCCGCGGCGGTGTCCTCTCCGGCCGCCCGGCGTGAGGCGGCGTCGAACACCTGCTGCGCGGCCGCGTCGTCGAACCCGAGGAACGTGCCGAACGTCAGCTGCGGCATGGGCGCCACGTACTCGCGCACGAGGTCGGCCACGCCCGTCCCGGCGAACCCGTCGATGAGTTCCTCGCACCTGGCGCGGGTGGTCCTGGCGATCTCGGCCTCGTCGATGACGCCGAGCACGTCGTCGAGCGGGGCGCGGAGCCGGCCGTGGGCACTACCGTCCATCTGCTCCACCGTCGCCCGGCCGGCAGGTGCCAGCGGCCGCAGCAGCGGGGACTCCGAGGGTGGCGCGTCGCGTTCGTGGCCGCTCCAGGTGCCGGTGGCCGCCGTGAGCGGGAGCTGGCCGCGGGCCATCGCGACGATGGTCCGGTACCCCATCACGAGCCAGGCGCGGGCACCGGGCTCCAGTTCGACGGGCGCCAGGTCCCCCCACTCCTCGCGGAGGCGGGTGTGAATGGCGTCCACGTCGTGCGCCGTGGTCAGCTCGGGGATGGTCGTGACGGTCGCGGGATCGTCGAGTTTCACGGGCCGGCGGCCGGGATCGTCCCCGAGGGCGCCGCCGGTTCCGGCGATGCCGTCGATAGTGGTCGAGCTGGTCATCATCATGTCCCCGTCTGGGTCGGGTACAGGGTGCAGTGCTGTCTTTCGCCCGAACTCTGCCGGACATATCGCCTTGTGTCGAGATAGGTCCGGCATCCGGCCTGCTCGAACAGGGTGTGGCGGCCGTGGAGGCCCCGCCTCGGGCGAGGATAAGGCCCATGGACGACACCGCACGCTGCCCCTGCCTGTCGGGCGAGACCTACGGTGCCTGCTGCGGCCGGTACCACCGCGGCGCGGGTGCCGCCCCCACCGCGGAGGCCCTGATGCGGTCGCGCTACGCCGCCTTCGCCGTCGGCGACGCCGACTACTTGCTGGCCACGTGGTCGCCGTCGTCCCGGCCGGACACACTGCACCTGGACGACGACGTCCGCTGGCAGCGCCTCGACATCCTGCGCACCGAGGCCGGCGGGCCGTTCGACGACACCGGCGTGGTCGAGTTCGTCGCCCGCTACCGCACGCCGGCCGAACGCGGGCGCCTGCACGAGGTGAGCCGGTTCGAGAGAGTCGGCAAGCGCTGGTACTACGTCGACGGCACGACGAACTGAGGAAGCGGCTCTGGCCCGACCAGGAGATCGCGCGGGTCGGCGATGCGGTCGGCCGGTTGTCGAGTGGTCGGTCCGTTGTCCGTGCGGTCGGCCGCTTGAGGGACCGACCGCTCGGACAACGGACCGACCGCTCGACGCCGGACCCTGCCCGGCGACGCGGCCTCGGCGAGTTCTGCTCAGGCCGCGTTCGCGCGGCGGACGTCGGCCAGGTAGTCCCGCGAGGCGTCGACGAATCGTTCGATGGCGGCCTTCGAGTTCTTGCGCGCCACGTCGTAGTCCTCGCGTGAGGCCTTCGGACCGATCACGTCGACGCTCTTCATGGCCTGCTCGCCGAGCTCGACCAAGCCGGGAGCCGTCACCAGCAGCCTCACCCGGTAGCCGCGCTCGATCACGGCGGTCCGCAGCTCGAAGACCTCACGACGCAGCGCGTCGGGGTCCAGCGCCGTCTCGCCGTTGGCCAGGTGCCAGCGGTCCATCCGGACACGCCGGTAGTTGTGCAGGGCACCGCCGTACTCGGTGAACGCCTCCACCCGCTCCTGCCGCAGCCGCTCCGCCCGCGCCAGGCCCTCCTGTTGACGCACGGTGCTGCGCTGGATCCAGTACGTCGCCACCGACCCCAGCAACGTCCCGCACACGGCGATCAGACTCGTCGCGATAATTTCCACGCGCACACCCAACCACCTGCGACCGTCCACGTGAAGCTCCCTGAGCCCGCCGGCCCGGAAGATCGTCACGGACGCGGCCCGATCGCGTCCGGAGCCTGACACGCACGACGCGGAGCCGCCGCACGTCGAACCCCTCCGAGCGCGACCACGCCATCTTGGCCGATGGTTGCGTTGCCACCATGCACGATGGCGTGGTCGGCGCCGGCGGGTCGCCGACAGGCGGGGTCGACGTCGACGGCCGCCTCGCCGGTTACGGCGCGGCTGTCAGCGCGTCCGGCGTCCGAGGCGTGGCTGGACCCAGCCATTGCCGATGCTGCCCCAGGGCCGCTGGAAGAAGCCCACCCAGGACTCGCCCCCGAACCGGTGCGCCTCCGGGGAGAACGTCGGCGTCGGCGTCGGCGTCGAGGCTTTATCGGTCATGTCGGAATTAACCACACCGCGATGCTAGCCGTGGGGTGCCACGGGCCGCTGCCGCGCCGAGAACCATGCAGTTCCTTCCGCATTCGGCTCCAAAGCGGAAGGAACTGCATGGTTCGCAAGGAACTGCATGGTTCGTTGCCGCCGGGGGCCTCGGGCGGCCGCCCCACTACTTGAAAGGTTTCACATCGTCGCTCGCGATTGACGCCCCGCACCCCGCTATCTAACGTTGCAAACCCAGGCAACCGCTTTCCCTGCACCACGACTTCACGATGGAGTGAAACGTGTCCACAACCCTGAGCAGACGTCTGAAAATCCTGCTGTCCCTCCTGTCCGCCGCGTGCGTGACCGCAGCCCTCCTCGTCACCGCACCCCTCACCGCCTCGGCCCAGGTCGAGCCGGGCACCTGGTACATCGTCGAGTCCCGGCACTCGAACCTCGTCCTCGACATCACCGGGCGCTCCACCGAGCCGGGCGCCGAGCTGGTCCAGTGGAACCGGACCGACGCGACCAACCAGCAGTTCCGGTTCCTCGACGCCGGGAACGGCTACTACCGGATCCAGGTCCGCCACTCGAACCAGGTGCTCGACGTCTGGGAGTGGAATGCCGACAACGGCGCGACCATCGCCCAGTACGACGACCTGAACGGCACCAACCAGCAGTGGCAGGTCACCGAGAACTCCGACGGGTACTACACCTTCGTCAACCGCTTCTCCGGCAAGGCGCTCGACGTCTGGGAGAACTCCACCACGGCAGGCGACCGGATCTCCCAGTACAACGAGAACGGCGGCGCCAACCAGCAGTGGCGCCTGATCCCGGTCGACGACGGCGGCACCACCGATCCGCCCGGGGACGGCACCTACCAGGCCGAGGCCCTGACCCGCGGCGTCTCGACGATCCCCACCGGGTCGGGCCACCTCGTCAGCTGGCGCCTCCTGGGCACCGACTCCCCCGACACGGCGTTCCACGTCTACCGCGACGGCCAGCGCCTCACGTCCTCGCCGCTGACGGGCGCGACCAACTACTGGGACGACGGCGGATCGGGCAGCTCCACCTACTCGGTGGCGGCTGTGAACGACGGCACCGAGGGCTCGACGTCGGACGCGGAGATCCGGTTCAACTCCAGCGGCTACTTCGACATCCCGATCCAGGCACCCCCGGGCGGCTCGACGCCGTCGGAGAGCTTCACCTACGAGGCGAACGACGTGAGCGTCGGCGACCTGGACGGCGACGGCGACTACGAGTACGTCGTCAAGTGGTACCCGACCAACGCCAGGGACAACGCGCACTCCGGGTACACGGGCAACACGATCATCGACGCCTACCGGTTGGACGGCACGCGTCTGTGGCGGATCGACCTGGGCCGCAACATCCGCTCCGGCGCGCACTACACCCAGTTCCAGGTCTACGACTACGACGGCGACGGTGACGCCGAGATCACGATGAAGACCGCCGACGCCACCGTCGACGGCCAGGGCACCGTGATCGGCAACGCCGGCGCCGACTACCGCAACAGCAGCGGCTACGTGCTGTCCGGGCCGGAGTTCCTGACGATCTTCGACGGCCGCACCGGAGCCGCCGTCGACACGGTCGACTACCAGCCCCCGCGCGGCAACGTCTCGGACTGGGGCGACAACTACGGCAACCGCGTGGACCGGTTCCTGGCGGGGACCGCCTACCTCGACGGTGAATCGCCGTCGATGATCTTCTCCCGCGGCTACTACACCCGGTCGGTGATCTGGGCGGTCGACTTCGACGGGCAGAACCTGTCCACCCGGTGGATCTTCGACTCCGACCAGGCCGGCAGCCAGTACGAGGGACAGGGAGCCCACAGCCTCTCGATCGCCGACCTGAACGGCGACGGCCGCCAGGACATCATCTTCGGCGCGATGGCCATCGGCGCGAACGGGCAGCCGCTGTGGAACACCGACCTGAAACACGGCGACGCCCTGCACGTGAGCGACTTCGAGCCGTCCAACCCCGGCCAGGAGGTGTTCATGCCCGGCGAGTGGAGCACCATGCCCTCCTCCCGGCTGGTCGACGGCGACAACGGGCAGATCCTCTACCAGACCTCCCCCGACGGGGACAACGGCCGCGGCGTGGCCGCGAACATCTGGGCGGGCAACCCGGGCAGTGAGTACTGGTCGGCCGCGGTCGGCGGCCTGCAGAGCGCCAACGGCTCCAACATCGGCTCGAAGCCGTCCTCGATCAACTTCGTCATCTGGTGGGACGACGACGGCGAACGCGAGCTGCTCGACGGCACCCACATCGACAACTACTCACCGGGCGGGCGGCAGCTGACCGGCTCGGGTGTGTCGTCGAACAACGGCACCAAGGCGACCCCCGCCCTGTCGGCCGACCTGTTCGGCGACTGGCGCGAGGAGGTCATCTGGCGCACGAGCAACAACTCGGCGCTGCGCATCTACTCCACCCCGTACGAGACGGACCTGCGGATCCCCACCCTGATGCACGACCCGCAGTACCGCGTCGCGATCGCCTGGCAGAACACGGCCTACAACCAGCCGCCGCACCCGAGCTTCTACATCGGGAGCGACATGTCCCCGGCCCCCTGGCCGGACGTGGTCACGCCGTAGGGACCTCCCCGCCGGAGGCTGGGCGGATGAGCATTCCGTCCGAGCCATGAGCTTTCAGCGCATCGCCCGAGACGGGGCGGGCAGAAGTTCATGGCTCGGACGGAAAGCTCATGGTCAACGGTGCCGAGTCCTTCCCGGTGACGGGCATGCGAGCCGGCCAGGGAGGCTCGGGACCGAGATCGGCATGCCCGCGAGCGCCCGCACGGACGCTGATTCCGGCGGCGGCCGTTCAGGCCGCGCGGATCACGCCCCAGCGGCGGAGGATCAGGTACATCTCGCAGCCGAGGCACAGCCCGAACACCGCGTTGAGTCCGGCGGCGACGAAGGCCACCGCCGCGGCGATCGGCACGGCCGCCAGTACGCCGAACAGCCCCAGCACCACGCCCACCCCGGTCACGATCAGTCCGACGAGCTGAGCGAACCGCGGCGGGCGCCGGTCCTCCAGTTCCTCCGGCGGCGTGAGGCGCGGCCGCACGAACGTGCGGAAGACCCACCCCTGCCAGGTGCCCTCGGCCCCGCGCAGCGCGCCGAGCAGGAAGCCGAGCGCGATCACGGCGAGCAGCACGAGACCCGCGGTGTTCGCACCGAACAGCATGACGATCGCCAGCAGCAGCGCGGTGATCCCCGCGCCGAGCCGCGGCCCGCGCGGGTCGATCATCCCGTCCTTCCTGGTGTTCGACGGCGCCGTCATCGTGCCCACCCCTTCGTCGCAACTGCCCGGCCGGCGTCCGTCGTCGGCCACTGCTCCTTCGTAACCGCCGCCCGCCCGGCACCGTCCGCCCGCCCGGCACCGTCCGCCCGCGCGGCATCCGCCGACCGGCCCTGCCCCGCCGCCTGCCCCGGGCCGGGCACGCGGGCCAGCGCCTCGCGCGCCTGCGCAGGCGAGACGCCGCCGCTCATCCGCGCGACCTCGATGCCGTCCTGGTCGAGGACCAGGACGGTCGGGGTGCGGAGGACGGCCAGGTGACCCGTCAGGGCGAAATGGTCCTCGACGTCCAGCTCATGGTGCACGACGCCGTCCCGCGCGGCCACCGTCCCGAGCGCCCGTGCGGTCGACCGGCACGCCGCGCACACCTGCGCGGAGAACTGCACGAACGTCGCGTGCCTCCCGAGGTCCACGCCCTGAGACGCCCAGTCGACGTGCCCGTCGGCGGCCCGGGGGCCGCGCACGACACCCTGGCGTCGCGACCACGCCACGCCGACCAGCGCCGTCAGTGCGATCGCACCACCCAGCAGCAAGATTTCCATCGTTCGTCCCCGTCCATCCGGCCACGGAGACCGGACCTACTGATCTACGCATCCCATCACATCGGCATTCCCTTTGGGAACCATCGTCTTGATCTATGGACGGTTGGAGCGGCGGGGAAGGTCACGGGACGCAGCGCGGCGAAACATCAGGGGCCGTCGCGAAACACGAAAGTTACCGCGACCGCACGGGACCGACATGTCCGTCCACTTAGGTTCATTTGAACCTAATCGACGGCCCGGTCCCCGGGCCGACGCCCACGAACGGAGCACCCCCATGCGTCCTCGGTCCACGTCGCGCCCCGGCCTGACACGCCTGAGCACCGCCTCGCTCGCCGCCCTCTGCGTCGTCGCCCTCAGCGCCTGCGGCGCGCGGGTCGACAGCGGCAGCGAGGGCACCGCCACCGCCGCCGAGAGCTGCGTCGACACCTCCGGCGACACGGTCAAGATCGGCTTCCTCAACTCGCTGTCCGGCACGATGGCGATCTCCGAGCAGACCGTCCACGACTCCCTCCAGCTCGCCGCCGAGGAGATCAACGCCGACGGCGGCGTGCTCGACAAGCAGCTCGAGATCGTGTCGGAGGACGGCCAGTCCGAGCCCACCGTCTTCGCCGAGAAGGCCGGCAAGCTCATCACCAGCGACTGCGTCGCCGCCGTCTTCGGCGGCTGGACGTCGGCCTCGCGCAAGGCCATGCTGCCGGTGTTCGAGTCCCAGGACTCCCTGCTGTTCTACCCCGTGCAGTACGAGGGCCTCGAGTCCTCACCCAACATCTTCTACACCGGCGCCACGACCAACCAGCAGATCGTGCCCGCGCTCGACTACCTCGCCGAACAGGGCGCCGAATCACTGTTCCTCGTCGGCTCGGACTACGTCTTCCCGCGCACCGCGAACAAGATCATCAACGCCTACGCCGAGGCCCACGACATCGAGATCGTCGGCGAGGAGTACGCGCCGCTCGGCCACACCGACTTCTCCACCATCGTCAACAAGGTGAAGTCCGCCGACGCCGACGCCGTGTTCAACACCCTCAACGGCGACTCCAACGTGGCCTTCTTCAAGGAGTACAACAACGCCGGGATCGCGAGCGACGACATGCCCGTCGTCTCCGTGTCGATCGCCGAGGAAGAGGTCGGCGGCATCGGCGTCGAGAACATCGAGGGCCAGCTCACCGCCTGGAACTACTACCAGACCGTGGAGAGCCCCGCGAACGAGGCCTTCGTCGAGGCCTTCAAGGCGAAGTACGGCGAGGACCGGCCCACCTCCGACCCCATGGAGGCCGCCTACACCTCGCTCCACCTCTGGCGGGCGATGGTCGAGAAGGCCGGCTCCTTCGCGGTGGACGACGTCGTGGCCGCCGCCGACGGCGTCACCTACGACGCCCCCGAGGGCCCGGTGGTCGTGAACGGCGAGAACCACCACATCGCCAAGACCGCGCTGGTCGGAACCATCGGCGAGGACGGCCTGATCCACACCGAGTGGAGCTCCGAGGAGCCCATCGAGCCCGACCCGTACCTCGAGGGCTACGACTGGGCCGACGGCCTGTCCTGACCCGCGGACACGAGACGGACCCTTCATGGACATCATCGCCCAGCTCTTCGCCGGACTCAGCCTCGGCTCCGTCCTCCTCCTCGCCGCCCTGGGTCTCTCCCTGACCTTCGGCCAGATGGGCGTCATCAACATGGCCCACGGGGAGTTCATGATGGCGGGCGCCTACACGGCGTTCGTGGTCCAGGGCGTCGTCGGCGACGCCGGCGTGAGCCTGCTGCTGGCGCTCCCGCTCGGCTTCGTCGTCGGCGGCCTGCTCGGCCTGCTCCTGGAGGCGACGCTCATCCACCGCATGTACCGCCGGCCGCTGGACACGCTGCTCGTCACCTGGGGTGTCGCGCTCGTGCTCCAGCAGGTCGCGCGGGACGTGTTCGGCGCACCCAACGTGGACGTCCGCGCACCCGCGTGGCTCTCGGGCGCCGTCGAGATCGGCGGGCTCGCCCTGCCGAAGACACGCCTGTTCATCCTGGCGCTCGCCGCGGTCTGCGTGGTCGCCCTGGCGCTCGCCCTGCGGGCCACGCCGCTCGGCCGGCGCATCCGCGCCGTCGTGCAGAACCGGGACCTGGCCGAGGCGTCCGGCATCTCGTCGCGCGCCACCGACCGGGTCACCTTCTTCATCGGGTCCGGGCTGGCCGGCGTCGCGGGGGTAGCGCTCACGCTGCTCGGCTCGATCGGGCCGACGCTCGGGACCAACTACATCGTCGACGCGTTCCTGGTCGTCGTGGCGGGCGGCATCGGGCAGATCAAGGGCACCGTGATCGCGGCGACGGCACTCGGCCTGATGCAGTCGTTCTTCGAGTACTCCACGACGGCGTCGGTCGCCAAGGTGCTCGTGTTCGTCGCGATCGTGGCCTTCCTGCAGCTACGACCCCAAGGGCTGGTCTCGGTCCGGACGAGGAGTCTCGCATGACCGCTCTCACCGCACTCGTGCGGCCCGGGCGCACCCGGACCCTCGCGGCGTTCGGCCTGGCCGCCGTCCTGCTGCTGCTCGCGCCCGCCGTGCTCAGCCCGTTCCGCCTCGACCTGCTGGCCAAGTTCCTGTGCCTCGCGATGGTCGCCGTCGGGATCGGCCTCGCCTGGGGCCGCGGCGGCCTGCTCACCCTGGGCCAGGGCGTCTACTTCGGCCTCGGGGCCTACCTCATGGCCATGCACCTCAAGCTCGCCGACGCCGGACCGGGCGGCGTGCCGGACTTCATGCTCCTGTACGGGACGGGGCAGGTGCCGGGCTGGTGGGAGCCACTGCGCTCCCCCGTCGCGGCGATCCTGCTGATCCTGCTGGTCCCGGCAGCGCTCGCCGCGGCCCTCGGCTGGGCCGTGTTCACCCGCCGGGTGCGGGGCGCGTACTTCGCGATCCTCTCCCAGGCCCTGGCGGCCGCCTTCGCGATCCTGCTCATCGGCCAGCAGCAGACCACCGGCGGGACGAACGGGCTCAACGGGTTCCGCGCGTTCTTCGGCTACGACCTGGCCGACCCGGTCAACAAGCAGATGCTCTACCTGATCGCCGCCGGCGTCCTGCTCGCGATGGTGGCCGTGGTGCGCCTGCTCACCGTCTCCCGGTTCGGCGAGCTGCTGGTGGCGGTCCGCGACCAGGAGGACCGCGTCCGGTTCCTCGGCTACGACCCCGCCCTGGTGAAGGTCGTCGCCTACGTCGTCGCGGCCGTGATGGCCGCGGTCGGCGGGGCGCTGTTCGTGCCGATCGTCGGGATCATCTCGCCGGCCGACGTCGGCGTCGTCCCGTCCATCGGGTTCCTCATCGGCGTGGCGATCGGCGGGCGCGCGACCCTGCTGGGCCCGGTGCTCGGGTCGATCGCGGTGAGCTGGGCGCAGACGTCGATCTCCGAGCAGTTCCCGTCGGGCTGGATCTACTTCCAGGGGGCGATGTTCATCCTCGTCGTCGCCTTCCTCCCCGGAGGGCTCGCCTCGGTCGCCGGGACCATGTGGCGGCGGCGCTCCGCCGCGCCGGACGCCGCAGCCGGTGCAGCCGGTGCGATGGCCGACGACGACGGCGGGCCGGGTACCGACCTCGCAACGGAGAGGAGCCGGGCATGAACGACACACCATCAACGGAGCAGCGGCCGGAGACGGCGGCTCCACAGCCGGCGACGGCGAGCCCACGGCCGGAAGCGGAGACCGAACGACCGGAGACCGAGACCGGCCGGCCGGAAGCCGAGATCGACCTGGCCGCCGCCGACGCCCTGCTCGGCACGGACGCCGCCCGGTTCCGGCACGACTACCTGGAGGTGCGGGGGCTCCGTGTCGAGTTCGACGGCTTCGTCGCCGTGCGCGATGTCGACCTCACGGTCACTCAGGGCGACCTGCGGTTCCTCATCGGGCCGAACGGCGCGGGCAAGACGACGCTGATCGACGCGGTGACGGGGCTCGTCCGGGCGGCTGGGTCGGCCGCGTTCGGCGGGACGGAACTTCTCGGGCGCACCACCCACCGGATCGCGCGCGCCGGGGTGGGCCGGACGTTCCAGACCGCGAGCGTCTTCGAGGAGCTGACCGTGCTGCAGAACCTCGACATCGCGGCGGGCGCACGACGCCGGCCGCTGACCCTGCTGCGGCGACGGGCGGGCACACCCCCGGCAGTCGAACAGGCACTGGAAACGGTCGGGCTGACGGCGCTGCGCGACGCCCCGGCCGGCGTGCTCGCCCACGGCCAGAAGCAGTGGCTGGAGATCGGGATGCTGCTCGTCCAGGACGCCCACCTGCTCCTGCTCGACGAGCCCGTCGCGGGGATGACCCAGGCCGAGCGCGAGGAGACCGGGGAACTGCTGCGGCGCATCGGGTCGCAGCGGGTGGTGGTCGTCGTCGAGCACGACATGGAGTTCCTGCGCGCCTTCGCCGACTCGGTGACCGTGATGCACCAGGGACGGGTGCTCGCCGAGGGCACGGTGAACGAGGTGCAGAACGATCCCGCCGTCGTCGAGGTGTATCTCGGCAACGGCGCGTCGCCGTCGAACGCCGCGGCGCCGTCGGGCAACGCGGCGGCGTCGGGCAACGGCGCGGCGTCGTCGGGCGCCTCGGCGTCGTCGGACACGGGCGCCTCGGCGTCGTCGGACGACGGCACGACGGACGCGGCGCCCCCGCAACCCGCCACGACGGAAGGAGATCTCCCGTGATGCTCGAACTGAGCGGCGTGACCACGGGCTACGGCCGGACCACCGTGGTGCACGGTGTCGACCTGACCGTCCCCGACGGCGCGCTCACCGCCGTCCTGGGCCACAACGGCGCGGGCAAGACGACGCTCCTCCGTGCGGTGCTCGGCCTGCTGCCGGTGCGCGCGGGCGCGGTGCACCTGGACGGCGCGGACGTCACGTCGCTCGCGCCTCACAAGCGGGTGCGGCGCGGCATCGCCTACGTGCCGCAGGGCCAGCAGTCCTTCGGACGCCTCAGTGCCCGGGAGAACCTGCAGGTGGTCGCGGACGCGCAGGGGCGGGCGGGCCGGCGTCGGACGGACGAGGCGCTGGACCTCTTCCCCGCGCTGCGCGACCTCCTCGGCCGCCAGGCAGGGTTGCTGTCGGGCGGTCAGCGCCAGCAGCTCGCCATCGCCCGGGCGCTGGTCACCGGGCCGCGCCTGCTCGTCCTCGACGAGCCGGTCGAGGGCATCCAGCCCAACGTGGTGACCGAGATCTACGACGCCATCTCGGCGCTCACCGCCGCGGGCAGCCTGTCGGTGCTGCTCGTCGAGCAGCACATCGGCTACGCCGTGGAGCACGCCGCCGAGTTCGCGGTGCTCACCTCCGGCCGCGTCGCCCACCGCGGGCAGGGCGGCGGCGCGACCGCGGCCGCCGACGCCCGGAAGGCACTGGCCCTGTGAGCGCCCGGTCGCAGAGCCCGACGGCGGCCCGGACTGCGCCGGCTGCGCGCGACCACGCCATTTTTGGCGACCACGCCATTTTGACCGATGGTTGCGCTCCCACCCAGCAGAACGGCGTGGTCGACGCCGGCGCTGCGACCGATCGAGAGGGGTCCCATGCGTTTGACGCCTGGGGATGTTGAGAAGTTGTTGCTGGCTACCGCCGGGATGGTTGCTCGGGACCGGCTGGGGCGCGGGGTGCGGCTCAATTACCCGGAGTCCGTGGCGCTGCTGTCCTGCTGGGTGATCGAGCGGGCGCGCGACGGCGCCGACGTCGCCACGCTCATGGACGCCGGCCGCGAGGTCCTCACCCGGGAGCAGGTCATGGACGGCGTCGCCGAGATGCTCGTCGACGTCCAGGTCGAGGCCACGTTCCCCGACGGCCGCAAGCTCGTCACCCTGCACCACCCCGTCCAGTAGGAGGCCCCCTATGTCAGCCCATGCGTCCGCCGGGCCGGGCGCCGTCCGCGTCGCTCCCGGCCGCATCGAGATCAACGCCGGCCGCGCACCGCACGAGCGCCTGTCCCTCGTCGTCCTGAACACCGGGGACCGGCCCGTCCAGATCGGTTCCCACCTGCACCTGCCCGACGCCAACGGCGCCCTCGAGTTCGACCGGGAGGCCGCGCACGGTTTCCGGCTCGACGTGCCCGCGGGCACGTCCCAGCGGTTCGAGCCCGGCGCGAGCCGCCGGGTCGACGCCGTGACGATCCGCGGGGCGCGCCGCGTGCCCGGCATCCAGCGCGGCAAGGACGACGGCGGCGCGCTGGGGCCGGTCCGCGCGCGCCCGGACCAGGCGCTTCCGGTGTCGGTCGATCCGGTGGCGGTCGATCCAGTGTCCGTTGACCCGACATCGATCGACCCGGCGTCCGCCGACCCAGCGCCCGGACACCCAGCCGCCGGCCACCCGGCGCCCGGACACCCGGATTCCGCCCATCCAGGATCCGTCGACGAGCAGGAGGAACGCTGATGGCGTGGATCGACCGCGAGCGCTACGCCGCCCTGTACGGTCCCACGGTCGGTGACCAGGTGCGCCTGGGCGACACCGATCTGTGGATCGAGGTCACCGAGGACCGCACGGCGGGCGGTGAGGAGGCAGTGTTCGGCGGGGGCAAGTCGATCCGGGAGTCGATGGCGCAGTCGTCCCGTACCCGCGCGGAGGGCGCGCTGGACACGGTGATCACGAACGCCGTCGTGCTGGACTGGTGGGGCGTGATCCGGGCCGACGTCGGGGTGCGGGACGGGCGCATCGTCGCCCTGGGCCGGTCGGGCAACCCTGATATCGCCGACGGCGTGCACCCGGACCTGGTCATCGGGCCGTCGACCGACGTCATCTCCGGTGAGGGGAAGATCCTCACGGCCGGGGGTTTCGACCCCCACGTCCACCTGCTGTCGCCGTCGCCGCTGTACGAGGCTCTGGCCACGGGCATCACCACCGTGGCGGGCGGCGGGACCGGACCGTCCGAGGGGTCCAAGGCGACGACGGTGACCGGCGCGGGGCATCTGCGGCACGTCCTGCGCGCCCTCGACCCGGTGCCGGTGAACGTGCTGCTGCTCGGCAAGGGCAACACGGTCAGCGCGGACGCCCTGGCGGAGCAGGCGCTGGCGGGAGCGGGCGGGTTCAAGCTGCACGAGGACTGGGGCTCCACCCCGGCGGCGCTGGACTCCGCCCTGCGCGGCGCGGAGGAGTGGGGGCTGCAGGTGGCCCTGCACTCGGACTCGCTGAACGAGGCGGGGTTCGTGCAGTCGACGATCGACGCCATCGACGGCCGGTCGATCCACGCCTTCCACGTCGAGGGCGCGGGCGGCGGGCACGCGCCGGACATCCTGACGATCGCCGCTCTCCCGCACGTGATCCCGGGCTCGACGAACCCGACTCTCCCCCACACGGTCAACACGGTGGCCGAGCACCTCGACATGCTCATGGTCTGCCACCACCTGAGCCCGGCGGTCCCGGAGGACCTGGCGTTCGCCGAGTCCCGCATCCGCGCGACGACGATCGCCGCGGAGGACGTGCTGCACGACATGGGGGCGCTGTCGATCACGTCGTCCGACGCGCAGGCGATGGGCCGGATCGGCGAGGTGATCACCCGCACGTGGCAGGTGGCGCACGTGATGAAGCACCGCCGCGGCCCGCTGGGCAGCTCGGAGCCGGCGGACAACGAGCGGGCGCGGCGCTACGTCGCCAAGTACACGATCAACCCGGCGATCGGCCACGGCGTCGCCGATCATGTGGGCTCGGTGGAGCCGGGCAAGCTGGCGGACCTGGTGCTGTGGGACCCGCGGTTCTTCGGCGTCCGGCCCGACCTGGTGCTCAAGGGCGGCGTGATCGCGTGGGCGGCGATCGGCGACCCGAACGCGTCGATACCGACGCCGCAGCCCGTGCTGCAGCGTCCCGCGTTCGGCGACGCGATCGCGGGCGACCTCTCGCTCGCGTTCGTCGCCCCCGCCGCGATCGAGGACGGGCTGGCGGACCGGCTCGGGCTGCGCCGCGAGCTGGCCGCGGTGACACCCACCCGCGACGTGGGGAAGGCGGACATGCGCAACAACGACGTCCTGCCCCGGATCGACATCCGGCCCGACACGTTCGAGATCCGCGTCGACGGCGATCTCGTCGAGCCGGCGCCCGCCGTCCGCCTGCCGCTCACCCAGCTGTACTCGATGTTCTGAAAGGCGGCACGTGACCTCACCCCACGCGCTCTCGGTGGCGATGCTGCTCGCCGACGCCCGCCTGCCCAGCGGCGGGCACGCGCACTCCGCGAGCCTCGAACCGGCGCTGCTGGGCGGCCTGCCGGTCGCGGCGGTGCCCGCCTGGCTCACCGGCCGCGCGACGACGGTGAGCCTGGTGGAGGCGGGCACGGCCGTGGTGACGGCGCGGCTGCTCGGCGCGGCGGCCGACGTCGGCCGGGGTGACGACGACCGGGGCGGCGACGACCGGGCTGGAAACCTACCCGCGCATTCTCTGGCCGACGTCGTCAGCGCGTGGGCGGCGCGCACACCCGCGCCCGCGCTGCGCGACGCCGCCCGCCTGCTCGGTCGCGGCTACCTGCGGCTCGCGCGCTCCCTCTGGCCGGAGACGCCCGCGGTACGGGCCGTCGCCGCGCACGCCACCACCCATGGCCCGCTCCCCCGCGCGGTGGTCCTGGGGGCGGTCGCCGCGGCGACCGGTCTGCTCCCCACCGACACCGTGCGCCTCACCGTGTACGACGACGCCCAGACCGCAGCGTCGGCCCTGCTCAAGCTCGAACCGCTGGATCCGGTCACCCCCGCGCGCTGGGTCCTCGACTCGTGCGCCGCGGCGGAGCCGCACGTGCTCCGCGTCGCGGCGTGCACCACCCCGGAGGACATTCCGGCCTCCGGTTCCCCGCAGACCGAGGGCTGGGCGCAGGCCCACGCCCTCCTGAGCCAAAGGTTGTTCCGTGCCTGACTCCCCCCTTGTCCCTGTGCCCGCTTCCGCTCCCGTCACGGCGTCAGGCTCGCAGCCCGGCGGCCCGGCCGTCCCCGAACCGAGCTCCGCGGCCGACGTCACCCGGCCGCCCTCCCGGGCGCTTCGCCTCGGGGTCGCCGGTCCCGTGGGCGTCGGCAAGTCGTCCCTCATCGCGACGATCTGCCGGGCGCTCGGCGCCGAGCTGCGCATCGGCGTCATCACCAACGACATCTACACCGACGAGGACGCGAAGTTCCTGCGTTCGGCCGGCGTTCTCGAGCCCGAGCGCATCCGCGCCGTGGAGACGGGTGCCTGCCCGCACACCGCGATCCGCGACGACGTCACCGCGAACCTGCTGGCGGCCGAGGACCTGGAACGCGACTTCGACCCACTGGACCTCGTGATCATCGAGTCCGGCGGGGACAACCTCACGGCGACGTTCTCCCCCGCGCTCGTCGACGCCCAGATCTTCGTGCTGGACGTGGCCGGCGGCGGGGACGTCGCCCGCAAGGGTGGTCCCGGGATCGGCCGCGCCGACCTCCTCGTCGTCAACAAGACCGACCTCGCGCCGTACGTGGGCGTCGACGTCGCGCGGATGGTCGCCGACGCGTCGGCGGCGCGGGAGAACCGTGCGGTCGTCGCGCTCTCCCGCAGCGACGAGACGTCGGTGGCGGAGCTGCGCTCCTGGGTGCTCGACGTGCTGCGCAGCTTCCGCGCCGGCGCGCACGTCGCGCAGGATCCCGGCCCCATGGCGCCGCACTTCCACGCGGACGAGGACGGCGGCCACGTGCACAGCCACGACGAGGACCAGGTACACGACCACGCCCACACCCACTGACCGCCCGATGTCGCGGATCCTCCCCCGGGCTCTCCCCGCCGACCCGGTCCCCTCGGAGCTCACCCGAGACGGCCTCCCGGCCGGCGCCGACCACGCCATTCTGCGTGGTGGCAGCACCACCATCGCCCAAGATGGCGTGGTCGCGCGCCGGCACCTTCGGCCCCCGGATGGTCACTCGGGTCGGAACGGGACGCGGGTGACGCGGGTGGCGGTCGAGCGGCCGGCGGGGCCCGGCACGCCCGTGCGCGTCCGGACCTCCGACGGCCTGCTCGCCGCGCGTCTCGTCTCCCGCGACGAGGTGCGCGCCGAGGTGGCGCTGGTCGCGAGCGGCGCCATGCTGCTCGGCGGGGACCACGTCGTCGTCGGCGTGCGGGTGGACCCCGGCTGCGCGCTCACGCTGACCGACGTCGGCGGCACGGTCGCGTACGACGGCGACGGGGCCGCCTGCCGGTGGGACACCGACATCCAGCTCGGTGCCGGGGCCACGCTGGCCTGGGCAGGGCTGCCGTTCGTCGTGGCCGCGGGCGCGGACGCACACCGCGCGACCACGGTACGGCTCGGCGCCGGGTCACACCTGGCCCTGCGCGAGACCGTGGTGCTGGGCCGTACCGGCGAGCGCGGCGGCCGCGTCGTGCTGCGCCTGGACGTCGCCGACGACGCCGGTCCCGTCCTCGTCGAGGAGCTGACCGCCGCCGGGGACCACCCCGTCCCCGGCGTCCTCGGCGACCACGCGGTGATCGACACCGTCACCACCCTGCACGGCAGCCCCGACGCCGACCGCCACAGCGAGCCCGCCGCGAGCACCGACGGCCCGGCCGACATCGGACCTGGCCGCGGCAGACCTGCAGCAGGTCCTGGCGGCCCACCGGACGCCCGGCCCGTGCGCCCCGACGACGCGGTCACGCTTTGCCTCGAACGCGGGGGAACGCTCACCCGCTGGCTCGGGGCCGCGACGCACCTGAGCCCTCTCGAACCCCCGGCGCTCGCCGCCCCGACGACATCCCCGGAGGATGCATGACTCCCAGCACGTCGGCCAACCAGCACCCCGACCGCTCGGTCGGTGCGGCCCACTCGGTCCCCGCTGACCGCATGGACCGCCCCGACCGCCCGATCCGCCGCGAGCGCCGGAGCATGACGGTTCCCGTCATCGTCGCGCTCCATGTCGTGGGGGTCGGGGGCCTGGCCGCGGCGTTGTTCGTCGACGACGGCGCCGGGGCGATCACCCTGGCCATGGGGCTGGCGGCCTACTCGCTCGGGCTCCGGCACGCGTTCGACGCCGATCACATCGCGACGATCGACAACACGACACGCCGGCTGGTGCGCGCGGGCCGGGACGCGCGTGGCGTCGGTCTCTGGTTCTCGCTGGGGCATTCGACGGTGGTTCTCGGCGCCGCCCTGCTCCTCGCTCTGGGGGTGAACGCCCTGGCTCCGATGCTGGGAGACGAGTCGTCGCCGCTGCGCCGGGCGACCGGGATCTGGGGGCCGGTCGTCTCCGGCACGTTCCTGCTGGCGATCGCCGTGGTCAACATCGTCATGCTGCGGCGGACCCTGCGCGGTCACGCCCACCATTACGCCGGCGGGCCGGTCACCTGGGCGCTGCGGCGGTTCGAGTGGTCCACCGACAGGCCTGGCCGGATGTACGTGGTCGGTCTGGTGTTCGGGCTCGGGTTCGACACGGCGACGGAGATCGGGCTGCTGGCGATCACGGCGTCGGCGGCCCTCGGCCAGGTCGCCTGGTACGCGGCCCTGCCCCTCGCGGTGCTGTTCGCGGCGGGGATGTCGCTGCTGGACTCCGCCCAGGGGGCGGTGGCCCGGCGCGTCTACGCCCACGCCGGGTCCGGCGGGCCGGAGACCGTCGGTGCGGGCGGCGGGCGTACGGGTGCCCCGGTCCCCGCGCGCTCCCGGGTGCGCTACGACGTCGTCGTCACGGGGGTGTCGGCGCTGGCCGCGCTGGGGATCGGCACGGTGACGCTGATGCAGGTCGCCGTCGAGCACGCGCCGTGGCTCGGCGGGGTCCCGGGCGCCGGCGTCAGCCTCGAGCCCTACGGGGTGGTGCTCACGGTCGTGCTGCTGGCGGTCTGGGGCGTGGGACTGCTAGCCCTGCGCCAGCCGCGCCGTGAGGCGTGAGAGGACGTCGCGGCCGCGGGACGAGAGGTAGACGCGGATCACGCGGCGGTCGAGGCCGTCGACCTCGCGGTAGACGAGGGCCTTGGTCAGGAGATCGTCGACCCGGCGGCCGAGGGTCGCCTTGTCGACGAGCACCGCTTCGCGCAGCTGGGACATGGTCAGGCCATCACCCGCGCCCAGTGCGTCGAGGACCAGCCACTCGTCGAGGGCGAAGCCTTCGGGGCGGAGCACCTCGGCGGCGTTCCTGGCCGCGCGCCGCGCCGCCAGGACGGATTCGCGCAGCATCGCGGCCGCCATCGTGTCGCCCACGTCGTCGTGGGTCGGAGCTATGACCGTCTCACTCCCCGTCCGCATGGCCGCACGCCCTTCCTGTGTGCTCGTACACTACCCGCCAACACAGGCCGAGCCCAGGAAAGGGCCCATCACGGGACGGGGCGTCATGTCGGACTTCGTCGTCGGTGCTCTCCTTCACTTCCAGGGCCCCGGAGGGATCTACGGCCCGTCGTGCCAGGCCGTGACGGAACTCGCCGTGGCGGAGATGAACGCGTCGGGCGGGATCCTCAGCCGTCCGGTGCGTGCGGAGTTCCTCGACGCGGGCCAGCCGCTCCCGGTCCTGCGGCATCAGGTGGGCCGGGCGCTGACCGCGGGCAGCATTCACGCGCTGACGGGCTGGCACACCTCCCGGGTGCGGAACGCCGTCGTCCCGCTGGTGCAACGCCGGGTCCCGTACGTGTACCCGGCCGCCTACGAGGGCGCCGAGACGCGCCCGGGCCTCTACGTCACCGGGGAGGTCCCGTCAGCCCAGCTGTTCCCCGCCATCTCGCGGCTCCGGGCAGAACTCGGTGTCCGGAACTGGTATGTGGTCGGCGACGACTACGCGTGGCCGAGGCGCACGTTCCAGGCGCTGTCCACGCAGGTCTCGTCGCTCGGGGTGGAGTTCGCCGGCGCCCGGTTCCTGAACGAGCAGGGGGCGAGCGCCGCCCAGCTCGGCGCCGTGGTGCACGACGTCGAGGCGTCGCGTGCCGACGGGGTGCTGATGCTGATGGTCGGGCAGAACGCGGTCCGGTTCAACCGGGTGTTCGCCCGGCAGGGTCTCGACGAGCGGATCGTGCGCCTGAGCACGCTCATGGAGGAGAACATGCTCATGGGCAGCGGCGCCGGCGGGACGGAGAACCTCTACTCGACCGGGGGCTGGTTCCGGAGCCTGGCGACAGGCGGGGCGCTCGACCTGATCGGGCGCTACACGGCCCACCACGGCGTGCACGCCCCCGCGGTCGGGGCGGCGGCCGAGGCCTGCTACGAGGGCATCTTCGCGCTGCGCACCATCATCGAGCGGGCCGGGAGCGCGGCGGTGGCCGCGACCGACCGGTCGGTGGACGGCGTCGTGTACGAAGGCCCGCGCGGTCCGATGCGGTTCCAGGGCAACCACGCCGAGCACCGCCTCTACATCGCCCGGGCCGACGGGTTCGACTTCGACCTCATGGGTGAGCTGTGAACTGGGCGAACTCCGGGCGCCGCCCCCGGCCCGCGTGATGACGGCCGGCCCCGCTCGACGTCGCGGTGTGACTTATCCCATGGAGAACAATCCGGTCAAGTCATACCTGGGCGGACTCGGAACCCGTGACCCGATTGTGACTTCCCGGCCCGCCAGGGTTACGGTCGGTCCCGCTCACGGCACTCCGTGAGCGCTCGAGGCGGACGCCGAACCCTGTCACCGCCCCGGGATCTGCAAACCAGATGACAGGGGCGGGGGAACCAACGCAAGCGGGCGCCATCGGCGCCCTTGGGGTGAAGCCGCACGGGTAGTGCGGCCGGGTCACTCTCCGATCCGAATCCGACAGCTCACCTCGCAGGCGCCGGGAGAACCACACGTGACCACTCGCACGCCCGGGCGCCATCGCGCTGCCCGAAATCCCCTCACCCCGCTGACCCCGCTCACCCGTGCCGCCGCACGCGGCATCTCCGGCGTCGCGCGCCGTGGCGCGCTCGTCGTCGCCGGATCAGGTCTGGCCGTCTCCCTGCTCAGCATCCCCTCGGATGCGGCGCCGGCGGCCGACGCCGGCCCGACCACCGCCGAGCTCCAGGCCGTGACGGGGTCCGTCGAGGCCGCGGCCGCGCAGGACGCGGCCGCGCAAGATGTGGCTGCGCAGGACGTGGCCGCCGCCCCCGCCGTCCGAGTGGCTGCCGACAGCAGGCTCACCCTGGAGACCGGGACGATCAAGGTGACGCCCGCACCCGAGCCGGAGCCTGAGCCAGAACCCGAGCCGGAGCCGGAGCCGGTCGAGGCCGCAGAGCCCGTCGAGGAGGAGGCCCCCGCCGCCACCGAGCAGCCCGCCGAGCCGGTCGAGAAGGCCGTCCCGGCCACCGCCGCCGGCTCCGAGGTGGTCTCCATCGCCATGCAGTACCTCGGCGTGCCGTACGTCTGGGGCGGCTCGACCCCCGCAGGGTTCGACTGCTCCGGGTTCACGTCGTACGTCTACGCCCAGGTCGGCGTCACCCTGCCGCGCACCTCCTCGGAGCAGCGCTACGCCGGCACCGTGGTCTCCGCCGCCGAGGCCCGGCCGGGCGACCTCATCTGGTCCCCCGGCCACATCGCCATCTACGCGGGCGACGACATGCAGGTCGAGGCCCCGGTCCCGGGCGAGACCGTGCGCTACACGAAGATCTGGCAGTCGAGCCCGACCTTCATCCGCGTCGGCTGACACCGGCCGACCACGCTCCACCACGAGGGCCCGCACCACGACGGTGCGGGCCCTCGTGGGCTCTGATGCGGGTCACTCGCCGCGACGAACGCGAGCGCCGCGCCGACGGCCGCCGTCAGCGGCGGCGTGAACCACGACGCGGTCCCCGAGCGCCGCTCCGGGCCACCCCGGCCGATGCCGGGCGCCCGGGTCGATCGAGAGCGCGCAGCGGACCCCGCGCCCTCGCGCGGGCGGGAGGCGGAGACCGTCAGCCCTCCCCCGCCTCGTCGTCGAACCTCTCCCGCGCCGCCCGCACGTCGTCCATGTTCGACGACGCCCAGCGCAGGAGGGCGTCGATGAGGTCCTGCAGCGTGTTGCCGAGCGCCGAGATGCGGTACTCGACGGCGACGGGGCGGGTGTTGACGACGACGCGCTCGATCATCCCGTTGCGTTCCAGCCGCCGCAGCGTCGCCGTGAGCGACTTCTGCGTCACGACGGGGATCGCGCGCCGCAGCTCGTTGAAGCGCAGCGGCTGCTCGCAGAGCTTGTCGAGCACCTGGAGCGACCACTTGTCGAGGATCTGGTCGAGGAACTCGCGCTGCTCGCCGGTGAGCTGGGTCGGGGTCGGGGAGGACGTTGCGGTATCCATCACGCCACCTGGTCTCGTTGAAGTTCCCGCTGGATACAAGGTATACCAGAGATACCTAGTAACGACCAGCGAGGAGTTCTCCCATGGCAGTCACGCTGTCCACCCCCGAGGGCATGTTCCAGCCCGTCCCCTACCACCACGTCTCCGTCGCGACGGGCACCCGGCACGTGCACGTCGCCGGCCAGATCGCCCGGGATGCCGACGGCAATCGCATCGCCACCGGCGACCTCGCCGGCCAGCTCGCCCAGGCGCTCCGGAACACCGCCCGCGGCCTCGCGGGCGCGGGCGCGACGTTCTCCGACGTCGCGCGGCTCCGGATCTTCGTCACCGACTGGAGCCCGGAGAAGTACGACGACTTCGTCGCCGGCATCGAGCAGGTCGCCGACGAGCTCGAGCTGCCGCAACCGCTCCCGCCGCTGTCGGCGATCGGCGTGGACTACCTGTTCGAGCCGGACGTCCTCGTCGAGGTCGAGGCGTACGCCGTCCTCGATTGAAATGCAGGGCGGTTCGCCGAGGGGCAGATATCGCACGGGTAGGTGTGGTCGGTCTGTTGTCCGTGCGGTCGGTACCCCGAGGGACCGACCGCACGGACAACAGACCGACCACTCGACAAGTGGCCGACCGCGGCCGGATCCCTCCTGAGGGGACGACCGCCGCGGGGTCGCTACGGTGTGGCCATGTCCTCGCCGCTGAGCAATCCGCGCCTCGCCGCCGTCGCCGCCCGCGGCATCCAGGCCCTGCAGGCCGCCGCCGGCCGACGGCAGACGGAGACCGCGCGCCGCCGCCTGCCCGACTACCCGGGCACCCGCGAGCCGCTCACGATCCCCACGCAGCACGGGGAGGTGCGTGCCTGGGCGTACCGGCCCCCGGAAGGCGCGGACGCCGGTGGTCTCCCGCCCGTGCACGTGAACCTGCACGGCGGCGGATTCGTGCTCCGCGGCCCCGACCAGGACGACCCCTGGTGCCGCCTGCTCGCCGCGGAGGCCGGCGTCGTCGTCCTGAACGTCGACTACGACGTCGCCCCGCAGGTGCGGTTCCCCGTGCCTCCGCACCAGGTGCACGCGGTGCTGGACTGGGTCGCGGGCGCCGGCGTCGACCACGGCTGGGACGGGCGGCGGCTGAGCATCGGCGGGCAGAGCGCGGGCGGCGCGCTCGCCGCGGCGGCGTCCCGGCTCGCGCTGGAGAACGCGCACCCGCGGGTGGCGCTGCAGGTGCTGCACTACCCGCCGCTCGACCTCACGGTCCCGGCAGGAGAGAAGCGGTCCCCGATCGCGAAGCCGCTCCTGCGCCCCTGGATGGGTGACGTGTTCGACGCCTCGTACGTGCCCGACGTCGCACGACGCGCCGACCGCCTGGCCTCCCCCGCCGCCCTGGTCGACCGCCGCCGACCACGCCATCTTGCGCCGACCACGCCATTGCGACGGATGGTTGCGTTAACACCGCGCACAATGGCGTGGTCGGCGCCGTCGGCACCATGACGCGGTCGCGCACCATGGCGTGATCGGCGCCTGCGGAGAGGCCGGGGCTGGGGACCGGACGCTGGGAACCGGAGGCCGAGGCCGGGGCGGCAGCCGCCTACGGGGCGAGGCGGACGAGCCGACTGGTGACGTGGCGGCGGACCGCGAGCGCCGCCGCGCGGCCCGCGCGGTTGCCGCCGATGGTGCTCGCGGAGGGGCCGTAGCCCACGAGCTGCACGCGGGGATCCCGGGCGGTGGTGACGGCGGTCTGCACGTCGGACGTGCCGGGCAGCAGCGGGATGCCGCCGTGCTCGCTGCGCAGGCGGAGCGGTGCGAGGTGGGTGACGGCGGGCCGGAAGCCGGTGGCCCAGAGGATCGTGTCGACGGGTTCGACGGCGGGCTGTCCCGGGTCGCGTGCGTCGTCGTCCCAGCGGACACCACCCGGCTCGATCCGGGAGAACATCGGGCGACGCCGGTCGTAGACGCCGAGGCGCGCCGCCTCCTGCTCCTGGGGTCGCAGGGCGAGGCCGGTGACGCTCACGACGCTCGCCGGCGGGAGGCCCGCGGTCACGCGGTCCAGCACCTGCCCGATGGCTTCCCGGCCGCTGTTCTCGTCGAAGTCGTCGCGCCAGACCGGTTCGCGCCGCGTCACCCACAGGGTGTCGGTGATGGGGCCGAGCTCGCCGAGGAACTGCACGGCCGAGGCTCCCCCGCCGACCACGAGCACGCGCTTGCCGCGGAAGTGCTCGGGCCCGGGGTAGTCGTGGGTGTGGAACTGTTCGCCGGCGAACGTCTCGGCGCCGGGGTAGTGCGGGACGAACGGCCGGGTCCACGTTCCGGTCGCGTTGACGAGCGTGCGGGTGAGCCAGGTGCCGGCGTCGGAGCGCACCTCGAGCAGGTCGCCGCGGCCGGTGACCGTACTGACGCGCACGGGACGTCGCACCGGCAGGTCGTGCTCCGCCTCGTAGTGGCCGAACCAGTCGGGCACGGCGCGGTTCGCGCGGTCCGTCGAGCGTCCGGGCGCGGGCCCGTCCGGCAGGTCGGCCACGCCGTGGACGTCCCGCATCGTCAGGGAGTCCCACCGGTGCTGCCAGGCGCCGCCCGGGCGGGGTTCGGCGTCGAGCACGACGTGCCGGATACCAAGCCTGCCCAGGTGGTACGACGCCGACAGGCCCGCCTGGCCCGCCCCGATCACGACCGAGTCATACACATCCACACGTCCCTCAACCACGAGGAAGGCCGTTCCATGCCCGGCGTTCGGCACCTGCCGCCCGACGTACGACGTCCGAGGTCCGAGGTCCGGGGTACGACGTCCGCCGTTCCAGGCCCGCCGTTCCACACCCGCCGCCCGACGTCCGCGACGCCCCGGATAGTTCTCCCCATGGCCATGCCCCGCGGTTCCCGATAGGTTCTCGTCTGCTTCACCCGCATCGGCCCGACAGAACGGGGACATCCATGGGCGAGCTCTGGGGCGCCGACCTCGAGCAGCTCCGCGCCCTCGCGGGCACCATGCGCGAGAGAGCGCAGGCCCTGGAGACCGCGCGCGCCCAGGTCGACGGGGCGCTCGCCGGGCTCCAGTGGTTCGGCCAGGACGCGGAGGGATTCCGCGCGGAGTGGTCGGACCTGCACCGCCCGAACCTGTCGACCGCGATCGACTCGCTCTCGCAGGCCCGCGAGACGCTCGAGCAGAACGCCGACGACCAGGAAAGCACCAGCGACGACGACGGCGCGGGCGGTCTGGGTTCCGGTGCCGGGGGCTCCTCGCCGGACTCGGGCTCCGGGGACGGCCCGGGCGCGGCGTACGTCCCCGTCTCCTCTCCGGCCTCCCCGCAGCTGCCGTCCGCCCTGACCCCCGACCGGTACGGGGATCTCTCCGAGGGGGAGCGCCAGGAGTGGCTGGCGACCGCCACCGACGAGCAGATCGCCGACCTGATGGCCGCGATGGAGGCGCAGGGCCTGTACCCGGGGCCGGACGCCGGCGCGCTGGCCAACGAGCACTGGACCCGGCAGGCGGCGCAGGACGCCGGGATCGACTACCTCGAGTGGGACCCGAGCCTGGGTGCCGACGCCAACCGCGAGAACATCGAGGCCGTCTACGAGTACTACGCCGACCTGTACCTGCAGAACCCCGACCTGGAGTGGGCCGGGATGGCGGCGATGATCGGCCCCTCGTTCGCCGCGGGCTTCCTCGATCTCGACATGATGCGCGACGTCGCGCAGGGCTTCGAGGTCTCGGGCGAGGTGCTCGACCACGTCGGCGGCGTGCCCGGTGCCGAGCTGATCGAGCAGGTCGCCGGCATGACCGACGACGAGCTGCGCTTCTACGAGACCACGTTCCTGTCGATGCAGCAGGAGATCTTCCACGACCAGGCGTCGATGCATGCCGCCTACGAGCACGGCGGCATGGACGAGATCGAGCGCATGTACGAGTCGGGCGCGATCGACGAGGCGACGTTCGACGCCTGGGGCGACATCGCGTCCGGCGACCCGGACCGCGTCTCCGAGGGCAACGTCGAGATGCTGCGCCGGGAGCAGCAGGACATCATCCACGACGACTACCAGGACATGATGAACCGTCCGGTGACGGGCGAGGCGATGACCTACATGATGACCCTCGTGGGCGAGGCGTCGATCCCGGGCACCCAGACGTTCGCCGAGGTCAACCCGCTGACCATCACGGCCGAGACGCCCGGGCCCGAGAACGTCCCGTTCACGCCCTGGGACAACCCCTTCCAGGGGGAGGTCAGCGTCACGACGCCGCTGCCGGACGGCAACATCGCCGACACCGGGCAGCGCTGGGACTACATCCAGGCCGACACGCTGCCCGCCTACCAGGACCTGCTGGCGAACGACCCCGGCCGCGTCGAGGAGATCCTGCAGACGGACGTGTCCGACCGCATCGACGACTACCGGCTCACGAACCCGTCTCACCTGGCCGACATCGTGGGGCGGCTGGGCGACTGGGACGTGGACGTCAGCCAGTGAGGGACGACGTCGTCCGTCCGCCCGCCGCCGCACCATCCACACGACGCATACGGCACCTGACCTGCACACGACATGACAAGGTGGACCCATGTCATTGAGGAAGGCGATCCTCGCGGCGGCCGCCGTTCTCGCGCTGGTCGCGACGGCGGGCTGCGCCGTCCGCGTCGGTGGCGCGGACGACGACCGCGCCGAGGTCTTCGGAGAGGCGAACAGCATGCAGTGGGACCTGACACGACCGCTCAAGGCCGAGGATCTCGGGCTCCCGGAGGACCAGATGGTGGTGGTCACCGTGCCCGACGACGCCACCGTGAACCTCACGCTCCCGTCCGGCACCTGGTCGGGGCGCACGGAGGAGATGACGGTGACCACCCGGCACGGCTACGTGGACCAGGTCGACCTGTACTGGACCGAGGCCGACGGGCAGGCCGCCGCCGACCGGATGGCCGGGGACGCGTCGCTGCTCGGCGTGGATCCCGCCCAGGTCGCGGGCTGGGCCGAGACCGCGAGGTGGGCCGAGACCGCCGACATCAACCGGACTCGTGAGAAGGCCAACTACAACGGCGCCACCGGCGAGGTGTCCACCTCGGTCAAGCCGAGCATGGCCGTGGGTGAGGGCGCGGGGACGCCGGTCCGGCTCTGGTACAAGTTCTACGTCCGGGACGTGGTCGAGACGGCGACCTGATCCGTGAGGACGGCCCGCGGCCGACGTCGTCCGCGAACCGTCCTCGCGAGGCATGGGCCGCCTCACGCCATCTCGGGCACGTGCAGGTGCGCGAACGCGATCTCCATCTCCTCGACGCCGTCGACGATCGCGTCGAGCTCGGTGACGACCCGGTCGCGGATGCCCGCGGCGGCGTCCCGGCTGCCCTCGATGGCTCCGAGGGTGTCGAAGGCGGCCGTACCGACGATCCGGCTCGCCTCACGGTCGACCATCAGGCTGGCCCCGCAGAATCCGTCGAGCTCCTGGATCTGCGGCAGGGCAACCATCCGGAACAGGTCGATGGCGCGATCGATCATGTCCGGGTCGCAGCTCAGCCAGGTCAGGCGCGCGTGCGCGCCGTCCGGCACGACGTGGTCGTGGTGGACGACGGCGATCTCCCACTGGTGGACCTCGCTGTCGCCGTGGCTGCCCAGCGCCCGCTCGGCGCTCGCCCGCAGCGGGCGCACGGCCTCGGTGCTCGCCCGCATCGCGTCCTCGGACCGCCACGAGGTCGTGGCGACGACCCGGCAGATCCTCCGGTCGTAGAGCAGCGACATCCCGGCGCAGCCGTCCATCGCGGTGACCGCGGGGTAGATCTCGTCCTGGATGAGCCGCAGGCCCTCGTCGAGCAGAGCGGGATCTCCCCGCACCTCGGAAGTACGTACGTACATGACTGGCTCCCAGCTTCGGGGCAACGCCCGGACGGCGCTGCCGTCCCTCCCCACGTTCCGCCGCCGGGCGGCCCGGCGCAAGTCGGTTCAGCGCGGGCAGACCGCCGCGTCCGCGGAACCTCTCGGCGAGGCGGGGGCGCCGTGGGTCAGCGGTTCCCAGGCCGTGAGGAGCTCGTTGGTGCCGAACGTGCTCCACGACTCGTCGTGCCGCCGCGACCACGTCATCGGGCAGCCGAACCGGCCCGCCAGGACCGACAGCGACGCCGACGGCAGATACTCCAGCCGGCCGTCCACGGATCCGCGGCAGAGCCAGGACGGCGTCTCGCCGGCGACCGCGATCTCGGAGTGCAGCTCGAACGCCGCCGACAGGCGCGGGCCGACGCGGGGGTACAGGTCGTCGCCCTGGATCGACGTCGTCATCAGGACGTGCGACATGGCCGCCAGGCCCAGCGTCGTGTGGCTGAAGTCCCGGCAGCTCTCCTGCGCGACGCCGTCGCGGAAGTCCTCCTGCCCCTGCCAGAAGGCGATGATCTCGCGCTCGGTGTCGTACGGGCTGCCGGACGCCTCCACCGGGAGGGCACCGTCGGACTCCAGGTAGACGTAGGCCCGGGACCGGTCGAGGAACACGGCCACGGCCGTGTCGTAGGCGTCACGGTCGTCGAGGAAGACGGCGATGGCGATGGCGGCCTCGGTCATGGCCAGCTCCCAGTTGCCGTTGGAGTAGGAGCGCGCGGTGACCTGAGGGAGGTAGACGTCCCGGAGCATCGCCTCGAACCGTTCCACCTCCTCCTTCGGCCAGCCCGCGCCGGTGTGCCGGACGATCTCCGCCGCCCGCGCCCAGATCGCGCCGGCCCAGGCGGCCTGGAGGCGGGCGTTCGTGTTCGTGTGCCCCCGGATGGTCGCCGACCAGGCGTTCATGATCTCGATCGACTTGCGCGCGTGCGCCTCGTCGCCGGTCACCGCCCATGCGAGCGCCTGGGCGTAGGCGGCGTGGGCGTCGCGCCGTTCCTCGGTGCACCCGTGGTCCGGGTTCTGGTGTCCCCCGCACTCGACCACGGTGCGTGGCTCGGCCCGGTGGTCGAGCGCGCCCCACTCGGAACTCACCATCTCGGCGAAGACCTGCTCCGCCGGGTGTTCCCCCGCCGCGACCCGGCGTTCCATCGCGTCGAGGAGGACCTGGTCGACGAAGACCCCGGGGTGGACGAAGCCCGAGCCGCCCCCGCCCCCGGACCCGGCCTCTTCGGGCGCGGGCCGGACCTCGCTCACGGCGTCCGGGTGCTCGGGTTCCCGGGTCACGCCGGACTCGGCCGCCAGGCTGGGCTTCGCCGTCGGCTCGGCGATCGCACGCTTGACACCGACGGGTCCCTCGGCACAGCCCGTCACGGCGACCAGCACGGTCAGCACCACGGCGATGGATACTCGCACGAGACAGAGCCTGACATAAGAGAGCGGAAATCGGCGTGACAACACCCGGTCCGGAGGGCAAGCCTCTCCGTTCCCCTTTGTCCTCGGGTGGTCGGGGGTTTGGCGTGTGGTCGGTCAAGTGATTGACCGACCACACGCCAAACCCCCGACCACACACCCTCCGGTCCCCCGCCCCGCGTCAGGGCACCGGCGAGACCGTCGGCACCAGCACCGTCGTCAGGTCCCCCGAGCCCAGGTGGACGAGCGCCTTGCCCGGCGCCACCTGGCTCGACACCGCCGACCGCGGCAGGCTCACGCCCACCAGGTCGCCGTCGAACCGGTCCTGCGGGCTGAGCAGCGCGCCGCGCCGGTGCTTCTTGGCGTCGACCTGCCAGCCGGAGAACCCGCTCGCCACGTCCGACGCGTCGCCGCCGAGCACGAGCGCGCGCCGGTTGTCGCCCGCCGTCCGGAACCAGGCGCGCAGCCAGCCCTTGGCCGGGCAGTCCGCGACGAGCTCGGCGTCGTCCACCAGGAACACCACGGGTGTGCCGTCCGGATCCAGGAGCGGCGCGAGCGTCTCCTCGGTCAGCTGTTCGGCGTCGGTCAGCACCGTCCGCACGGCGAGCGAACGGCGGGCGAACGTTCGCACACGGCGAAACGACAAAACCGCAGGTCACGGCTCCCTTGGCGATCGCTGGGGCAGGTCTTGGGATGAGGTTCCCGGCTTGCGCGGATGGCGGTGCGATGCCGCACGCCGCATGATCGGCCGGACGTCGCATGAT
This sequence comes from Myceligenerans halotolerans, assembly GCF_054782975.1. Classification (NCBI taxonomy): domain Bacteria; kingdom Bacillati; phylum Actinomycetota; class Actinomycetes; order Micrococcales; family Promicromonosporaceae; genus Myceligenerans; species Myceligenerans halotolerans. The sequence goes on along the minus strand of NZ_BAAGRL010000025.1, from coordinate 121,653 downwards.
CGGCCGCCCGGGGCGCCGATCATGCGACATCTGACCGACCTCCCATCTCCGCGCGACAATCCGCGCGCCCCGCCGATTACGCTGTCGCCGTGGATCAGGTCGTGGAACGCGCCGACGAGGCGGAACGCCTTGCCGCGGCCGCGGCACGCGGCGACGCCCGGGCGCTCGAGGATCTCCTGGTGCACGTGCGCGCGGACGTGCTGCGGATCTGTGCCCGGTTCCTGCCGTGCGCCGAGGACGCCGAGGAGGCGTGTCAGGACACCTTGCTCGCGGTCGCGCGGAACATCGCGTCCTTCGAGGGACGCTCGGCGTTCCGCACCTGGCTCTACCGCGTGGCGGCCAATCGGTCCCGGAGCACCTACCAGGCGCTCCGGCGCCGGTTCGAGGCCGAGCGCGACCTCCCGCCGCCCGACCGCCCGGATCCGCGGCGCACGAGCGTCGTGGCGGGCACCCGCCTGGACCTGCTCGACGGCCTCTCGGCGATCGGGGCCGAGCACGCCGAGGCCGTGGCCCTGCGGGACGTGGCAGGCCTGGCCTATGCCGAGGTGGCGGTGGCGCTCGGGGTTCCCGAGGGAACCGTGAAGTCCCGCATCCACGAGGGCCGACGGCGCCTGCGAGCACATCTCGGGGATGCCGGATGAGAGCACCCCGGACACGCCACCTGCCCTGGGGTGCCCCGTGCCGCCGTCGGACGCACCGCCCGTCCCGGAGCGCGCCGGCCCGCCGCCACTCCGGGGCGGGCCGGAGCGCAGGCCGTGCGCCTGGGTGACCGGCCCCCTCACACGTGACCCACATCACATCCGGATCACCGAACCGCGACGCCTTCCGGGCGGACTCATGGGGTGACGGAACCCGACAGAAGGAGATCACCATGCGGTCCACCTACCGCGCCCTGCCCGCCGCGCTCGCACTCGCTCTTCCGCTCACCCTGGGCGCCTGTGGCGGTTCCGGCGAGGCCGTCAGCCCGCTCAGCGGCGACGCCGCGTCGGGCGAGCCGACAGGCGCCGAGACCGGCGCGGCGAGCCCCAGCGCGAGCCCGTCCGCGAGCGCCGGCGAGGCGGTACCCGTCAGCGGCGTCACCGAACGCACCCTCTCGCACACCCAGGCCGACGTCACGGTCCTGTCCGCCGAGGTCTCCTACGAGACGCCGGGCAGCAAGACCGGGGACATGCCCGACCCTCTTCCCGGCGACGTCCCCTATCTCTACGTCGAGGTGAAGGTGGCCAACCGCCTGCTGAACGAGGGCCTTCTCCTGCAGGACGGCATCTACCTCGACCTCGGCACCGGGGAGCTGCTCCCGAACACGCTGCGCACCGACGCGTCGGGCAACATCGATCCGGGGACGACGGCGGACGGCTGGTACGGCTTCGAGCTTCCGGGCCCCGACGCCCCGGTCGAGGACGCGGTCCTCGTGCTGGGCGAGCTCGACCGGCGGCAGGACCTGCTGCCGCTGACGGGCGAGCAGCCGGAGCCGGAGTACCCGAAGGAGATCGACGTGAAGTCGCCGGGGATCGTCCTGACCGGCTCGGTGGACGACCACGACGGGCAGTGCCCGATGGACGTCGAGATCACCGACGCGACGCTGGCGCACTGGGTCGGGTTCGACGAGGACGGTTCGTCGTACCAGACCGAGCAGGCCGCGGCCGACAGTCTGATGGTGTGGCTGAACTTCGACATCAGCACCAGGCCTGACGGGGTGGGCTGCTTCCTGCACACCCAGGACGAGCTGCATCTGGTGGTCGACGGCGAGCGCCGCGGCGACTCGCCGCGGATCCACGAGACCGGGATCGTCGACAGCGGTACGACCGACCAGCAGTTCCTGGTCTACGAGGTCCCGGCCGACGCCGAGGTGGAGATCGAGTGGGGCAACATCGAGGGCAGGACGGTCCTGACGGAGATCCCGGTTCCGTAGGGGATCGCGCAGGTAGGTGTGGTCGGTCCGGTGTCGAGTGGTCGGTCCCTCAAGCGGCCGGCCGCACGGACAACGGACCGACCGCGCCGCCTACTCAGCAGGCCGGCGCGGACGGCGGAGCCCTCATGGCGCGCGGGCGGCAGGCGGTCACGCCCTGCGGACAGCGGGTCTTCACGCAGCGCGGCAGTCACGCACAGCGGTCACGCACAGCAGTCAGGGTGCGCCGGCCTCGATGCCGGCGAGCAGCGACTCCACGAACCGGGCGGGGTCGCTGTCTGCTGGTGGCGCGATCTGGGCGTAGAGCAGGCCCGCGTCCGACGGCGCCGAGCCCGCCGCCTCCACGATCGTCGCCTTGCCGCTGCGGCAGTCGGTGAAGGTCGCCACGGCCCAGGTGATCCCGCCCGCGTCGACCTCCGCGCTGTCGGGGGCCTCGCACTGCCCGTGGACCTGCGCGCCGACGTAGTCCTCCGGCGTCGTCTCGGCGGCGAGGGTGGGCGACAGGCCGATGAACGCGCCGGGCACGGAGGCATCGGTCGCCCAGCGGCCGGGCTCGGGCGAGACGACCAGCGCCGGCTCGCGCGCGCCGGCGTCGTCCGTCCGGCCGGACCAGCCCGATCCGGCGGCCTCCCAGCCCTCCGGCAGTCGCACGTGGATGCGGTCGTCGTCGCTCGCCGCGACGGCGGTGTCCCTCTCGAGCCACCAGAGGACCCCGGTCGCGGCCCCGGCGAGGGTGAGACTCACAGCGACCGCGACCGCCCAGCGGCCACGGCGTCGGCCTCGGGTCCGGGCGTCGCCGGGCGTCAGCGTCTCCCCGCCGTCGTGCGTGCCCGTCTGCTCGGGCGGCGACCACGGGCCCGGCTCCTGCGGGCCGACACGGGGTGCGACGTCGGACCTCGGGGTCGACGGACCGCGCGGTTCGTCGTGGCCGACGTGCGGGGCGGCGCCGGCCAGAGCCGTCATGAAGGCGGCGGCGTCCGGGGGCCTGGCGGCGGGGTTGCGCGACGTCGCCGCGCGCAGCACGTCGCCGACAGACTCCGGGACGCCCCGGCGCAGGCGCCATCCGGGGCCTGCGATGCCGGGCACGCCGTCGGACCCGGCAAGGTCGGCCGCGGCACCGGGCACGACGCCGGACGCGACGCCGGGTGCCTCGTCAGGTTCGGTCAGGAGGACGATGCCGAGCCGGCCGAGGGCGTACACATCGGTCCTGCGGTCGACGGTGGCGAGCGGGTGGTCCTGCTCGGGCGCCATGAATCCGGGCGTGCCGGCGCGTGCCGTGAGCCCGGACGCCGCCGCCAGTTCCTTCGCGAGCCCGAGGTCGGCCACGAGCACCTGCTGCTCCCCCGCCTGCCTGCTGCGGAAGAGCACGTTCCCGGGCGTCAGGTCGCGGTGCACGATCTGCGCGTCGTGGAGCACCTGGACGCCGGCCGCGATCTCCGCCAGGAGCGACAGGCCCTGGTCGGCGTCCGGCCGGCCCGATTCCAGGCGGTCCCGCAGGCTGCCGCCGTCGGCCCAGGCGAGGACGGCGTACGGGCGCCCGTCGGGCAGCTCGTCGAAGGTGTGGACCCGCACCAGCCGCTCGTCGTCGAGCCGCCACAGCAGCCGGGCCTCCTCCACGAAGCGCTCCCGTACCCGCAGGTCATGGCTCCAGTTCTCCGCGAGCACCTTGATGGCCACGTACGCGTCGAGCAACTCGTCATGACCGAGCCACACGGTCGCGAACGACCCCACGCCCAGCAACCGCTCGATGCGATAGCGGCCGATGCGCTGGGGGTGCTCCATGGTCAGAAGGCTATCTACCGGTCGCGCACGGGCCGGGTGAAAGCGCGGGCCGGGTGGCCGGGCCGCTGAGCCGCGGCGGCCAACCGGCGACGGCCACCGGTCGCGGCCGGCTGCCTCGGCGATCCGGGATGTCGAGGCAGCCGGCACGCCCCCGACGGCAGGCGGCACGTCCCTCTACGGCAGGCGGCAAGGAGTCAGCAGCGGCTCCGGAACCTCCGCTCGGCGAAGCGGTTCTCGACGAATCGCACCACGCTCGGCGCCGCGGTCACCATCGTCGTGATGTGTTCGCCGAGATGCCACTGCCAGTACACGTCGGCGCCCGCGGCGCAGTACTCCTCGCGCAGCGTCACCGCCTGGCCCGGCGGCACGATCTCGTCGAACAGGCCGTGGTACAGGAACATCGGCGCGTCCGGCGGGTTCGCCCCGGCGCGGTTCTCGGTGAACCGCGCCTGCCAGGCGTCGGTGTACCGCGGGTCCTCGTCGGTGTAGACGCCGATGTCCTGCAGCGCGTACGCGAGCGCCGTGTCGACGCACGCGTCCCGCTCCCGCTCGTACAGGCGCCGGCCCCGTTCGTTGAGATAGCCGTGCAGGTCGAGTTCCGGGTAGGCGGCGTCGTACCCGAAGGCGGCGAGCAGCATGAACCCGAAGCCGACCCCGCCGTTGAGCCTCTCGGAGACCTCGGTGAGGTCGGCGGGCACGCCACCGGCGGCGACGCCGACGACGGCGAGCTCCGGCGCGTACGCCTGCCACAGCTCGCCGGCCCAGACCGCCGCGCCGCCGCCCTGCGAGTAGCCGGCGATCACCACCTTGCCGCCGGGCTCCAGCCCGGACGCGGTCAGGTTCGTGGCGGCCCGCACCATGTCGAGCACGACGCGACCCTGCGACCTGCCGACCATGTAGGTGTGCACTCCGGGTGTGCCGAGGCCCTCGTAGTCGGTGATCACCACGGCGTACCCCTTGAGCAGGAAGGGCTCGATGAGCGGCCGCTCGTAGTCGAGCCAGCGCGACGGCGCGCAGTCGTCGCCGACACCCCGCGTCCCGGGCGCGACGGTCACGATCGGGCGCGGCCCCTGGCCGATCCATGGGCGGTGCGGCACGAGGACGCGCCCGGTCACGGGGATGTCCTGGCCGGTGGCGTTGGTCGAGTGGTACATGACCATCCAGGTGCGGGCGACCAGGCCGGCGGGCTGCTCGCGCGTCCTGATCAGCTCGCCGTTCGCGCCGTCGCCGAGGTCGGCAGGCGGGTCGTAGAAGCCGTCGGGCGGGACGGGGAAGATCGTGCCGGACCGGAGCCGGCCGTCGTCGGGCACGGCGGCCGACGACGGGTCGGTGAGCTCCCCGGTCCCGGGGTCCGGCACGGGGGCGACGGCGGACGTCGTGTTCGACGTCGTGCTGACCGGTGCGGGAGGCGCAGCCTGCGCGACGGCGGGTGCGAGCGGGACCGCGAGTGCGGCGGCGGTGGTGACGGCGAGCCCGCGAAGCCATGTTCTGCGGGCGGGGTGACGATGGCGGTTGAGCATGGATGCCTCTCCTTCGAGGTCGTCCCCGGATGCTCGACGCTGAGCACCCGGCCCGGCGAACCGAGCGCTACTTACTGTAACTACAATAAGTAGCGGCGCCAAGAGCCCTCCGGGGAGCGGCGGGACGGCGGGACGCAGTGTGGTCGGGGGTTTGGCGTGTGGTCGGTCAAGTGATTGACCGACCACACGCCAAACCCCCGACCACATGACGGAGACCGCCAGGATCCGGCTGGCCGCAGTCGTGCACCACGCCCGGACGGCAGTCAGGAACGGGCCGGGCCGGCCGTCGTCGTCCGGGACGTCAGGACTGGCCCGCGCCCGCCATCACGGTCTCCTTGACGCCGGCGGCGTCCTCGGGCGTGTAGGAGTACGGGATCGGCTCGACCGAACCGCCCTGCTGCCCCTCGCCGGAGTTCACGAAGTGGTTGTCCCGGGCCACGATGCTGCCCGGGCCGGAGTCGGCCTCGCCGAGGTGGAACGGGTCGTCGACGTTCTCGAAGTAGTTGCCCTCGACCAGCACGCCCGCACCCATCGTGGAGGCCACGCCGTAGCTGGAGACACCCGTGTACAGGTTGTTGAACACGTGTACCGGGTTCGCGAACCGCACGCGCGGGTTGCGCTGGACGGTGCCGTCGAACCAGTTGTGGTGGTAGGTCACCCGGAGCGCACCCGTGTCCTGGTCGCCGTTGTCGTCGGAGTGGCCGAGCAGGGCGTTCTTGTCGTGGCCCTGGAAGTGGTTCCAGGAGACGGTGACGTAGTCCGACCCGCGCTTGATGTCGAGCGACCCGTCGTAGCCGACGCCGAACGTGTTGTGGTCCACCCACACGTTCCGGGACATCTGGATGTTGATCGCGTCGTCGTCCCAGCCGTCGAACGACAGGTTGCGGATGATGACGTTCTCCGCGTCGGCGACGTCCAGGCCGCAGCCCGTGAGCCGCGCGCCCGAGACACCCTCGACGGTGGTGTTCGACCCGACCCGGATCATCCCGCTGCAGGAGACGTCGCCGGAGAGCCGGACCACCTTGGCCGAGCCGCCGGACACGGCGCCCGCCAGTTCGTCGGCGGAGCCGACACCGATCGCCGCCGCGTCACCACCCCCGGTGACGCCGCCGTTCTGCCCGCCCCACCCGATCAGGGCGCCGGCCGCGGCGGGCGCTCCCGCCTCCTCGGACGCGGACTTCCCGGTCTTGCTCTCCTCGGAGGGCTTCTCGGTGCCCTCGGACGGGCGGCCCTCGCCGCCGGAGACCTCCACGGCTCCCGCCTCGGTGTCGACCTGGACCGAGTCCGGGACCGTGACGGCCGCCTCCTCGGCGTCGGCCCGTACCGAATCGGCGACGACGACGGCGTCCTGGGCGCCGCCGAGGATGTTGTTGCCGGCCAGGGCATAGGCGCCGGCGCCGAGACCGGCGACCACGACGGCGGAGGCTGCGATCACCACCCGTCCACGACGAAATCTGGAAGTGCGAGCCATCTGGGTTGCTCCTCGTGTGCACGATCTGGGTTCGTGGTGTGCACGCCCTTGTACACCGGCGACGGCGCGAGAGGCGCGATGCGCACGACGCCATCAGACATCTCTGGCAAATCGCCAGCGCATCGGAGACTACAACGTTGCAGTCCCGTCGCGGAACTTCACCCGGGCGAGCAGATCACGAATCCGGTGACGTCACCGGGGCTGAGGCAGGGTCCCCGATGCCGCCAGGACGCGCTCGGCGCGCTCCACCAGGGCCACGGCACCCGCCGCGAGCGGAACCAGCACCAGGTTGCCGAGCAGCATCGTGCGGAAGAACGGCAGGCCCGCCACGTAGGAGGCCAGGAGCCCGTCGAGACCGGCAGGGTAGAAGGTGCCCCTGCCCTGCAACCACACGCCGAAGTTGGTCCACAGGAAGAACCAGACGGACCCGCCGACACCGAGCCCGAGCGCCGCGCCGAGCCTCCGCCACCCGGTGGTGCGACGCACGAGCAGCGCCCCGAGCCCGATCACGGCCCACGCCGTCCAGGTGAACAGCAGGATCGACGTGTTGCCGAGCAGCGCGTCGCTCACCGCGGCGGCCGCGAACGGCACGAGCACCGCCGCGCGGTGCCGCAGGATCACGGCGGCGAAGAACGTCGCCGCCGTGATCAGCTCCAGATTCGGCGGGGCGCCCAGGTCCGCGCGCACCATGCGCCACACCACCGCGAGCACCACCGCGGCGACGGCGAGTGCCGGCCGCCACCAGCGGTGCGCGAGGTCCGCGAGCGTCAGGTCGCGTACGGGTGGCCGGTGGGCGTCGGACCGGGCGCCTCGCATCAGAACGTCTCCAGCTTCCAGGTGATCTCCTGGCCGTCCTCGGTCTCGAACGTGCCGGCGCCGACCTCGGCCTGCTCGCCGTCGACGTAGAACGCCCAGAACTCGTTCTCGCCCTCGTCGGCGGTGTATCCGCAGATGGCCGTGACGAAGGCGGTGTCGTCGTCGCCGGTGGCCTCGGCGTTCGGGTCATTCTCCAGGAGCAGGTCGAGCGCGGTCTCACCGTCCTCGCCGGTGTAGGTGAAGTCTTCCTTCTCGACGCAGGCCGGGGCGAGGCCGCCGGGAGCGGACGCGGCGTCGTCGGCCTCGTCGTTGTTCTCGCCGCCGGAGCCGCAGGCCGCAAGGAGTGCGACGACGGCCGCCGCGGCGAGCATCTTCAGGGACGGGATGGTGGTGCGTTGCATGGTCACAGCCTCATCGTAAGAACCCGGCCCCCGAACCCGCATGTGCGTCTCGTGGACCGGTGCTCTGCGACCCGGACGCCGGGCCAGGGCCCCGATGCGGGTCGCTGACGGATCAGACGTCGATACGCTCGCGGTCCAGCTCGTTCGCGCCGTCGACGATGAACTTCTTGCGCGGCGCGACGTCCGAGCCCATGAGCAGGTCGAACACGCGCTCGGCGGCCTCGGCGTGCTCGGCCGTGACGCGACGCAGCGTGCGGTGGCGCGGGCTCATGGTGGTCTCCGCGAGCTGGTCGGCGTCCATCTCGCCGAGGCCCTTGTACCGCTGGATGTCGTCCTTGTAGCGCCGCCCCGCCTTGTCGAGCTTGCGCAGCGTGCTCTGCAGCTCGGCCTCGGAGTAGGTGTAGATGTACTCCGTCTTGCGCTTCCCGCTGGCCGGCAGCTCGATCCGGTGAAGTGGCGGCACCGCCGCGAACACCCGGCCCGCTTCGATGAGCGGCTTCATGTAGCGGTAGAAGAGCGTCAGGAGGAGGGTGCGGATGTGCGCGCCGTCGACATCGGCGTCGGTCATCAGCACGATCTTGCCGTAGCGGGCCGCCTCGAGGTCGAAGGAGCGCCCGGAGCCGGCGCCGAGCACCTGGATGATGGCGGCGCACTCGGCGTTGCGCAGCATGTCGCTGATCGACGCCTTCTGGACATTGAGGATCTTGCCGCGGATGGGCAGCAGCGCCTGGAAGTCGCTCGAGCGGGCGAGCTTCGCGGTGCCGAGGGCCGAGTCGCCCTCCACGATGAACAGCTCGGACTTGTTCACGTCGTCGCTGCGGCAGTCGGCGAGCTTGGCGGGCAGGGAGGAGGTCTCCAGCGCGTTCTTGCGCCGGCTGATCTCCTTCTGCTTGCGCGCGGTGATGCGGGCGCGCATCTCGGCGACCACCTTCTCCAGGAGGAGCGCGGCCTGGGTCTTGTCGTCCCGCTTGGGGGAGGTCAGGTGCGCCTGGATCTCCTGCTCCACCACGCGGGAGACGATCTGCCGGACCGGGCCGGTGCCGAGCACCTCCTTGGTCTGACCCTCGAACTGCGGCTCCGCGAGGCGCACGGTGACCACGGCGGTGAGGCCCGCGAGGACGTCGTCCTTCTCGATCCGCTCGGCGTTCTCCTTGGTGGAGACCTTGAGCTTGCGGGCGTTGGTCTCCACCGCCTTGCGGATCACCTTGAGCAGGCCCTGGTCGAACCCGGTCTGGTGGGTGCCGCCCTTGGGGGTGGCGATGATGTTGACGAAGGAGCGCATCTCGGTCTCGTACCCGGTGCCCCACCGCAGCGCCACGTCCACCTCGCACTCGCGCTGCACCGCCTGGGGCGTCATGTGGCCCCTGTCGTCCAGCACGGGCACCGTCTCGGAGAACGTGCCCGAGCCCTGCAGGCGCCAGATCGCCGTTACCGGCGTGTCCGGGGCGAGGTGCTCGACGAAGTCGATCACGCCGCCGTCGTGCTTGAAGACCTCCTCGTGCACGCCGGACTCCCCCGGCGTGCCGGGCAGGCCCCGCTCGTCGCGGATGCGGATCTCGAGGCCCGGCACCAGGAAGCTGGTCTGCCGCGCGCGGGTGACGAGCTCGTCGTAGCTGAAGACGGCGGTCTTGGGGAAGATCTGCCGGTCCGCCCAGTACCGCACGCGCGTGCCGGTCACGCCCCGCTTCACCTTGCCGATCACGGTGAGCTCGGAATGATCGGTGAACGGCTCGAACGGCACATCCGGCCCGGCGCCCGACGGCGGGTCCGTGAACACGCCGGGCTCACCGCGGTGGAACATCATCCGGTGCGTCTTGCCGCCGCGGTCGACCTCGACGTCGAGGCGCGCGGACAGCGCGTTGACCACCGAGGCGCCCACGCCGTGCAGGCCGCCCGAGGCCGCGTACGAGCCGCCGCCGAACTTCCCGCCCGCGTGCAGTTTCGTGTAGACGACCTCCACGCCGGACAGTCCTGTCTTCGGCTCGACGTCGACCGGGATGCCGCGGCCGTCGTCCGCGACCGTCACCGACGAGTCCGCGTGCAGCACGACGTCGATCTGCGTCGCGTGCCCGCCCAGGGCCTCGTCGACGGAGTTGTCGATGATCTCCCACAGGCAGTGCATGAGACCACGGGAGTCGGTGGTCCCGATGTACATACCGGGTCGCTTGCGCACCGCCTCCAGGCCCTCCAGGACGGAGAGATGCCGGGCGGTGTAGCTGGATTCCTTCTCAGGACGGGCGGTCGCGGTCACGGGGCACAGCGTAGACGAGGAGGCCGACACGATGTGCTCGCCACGCAGGACAGACGCGAGTAGAGGTATGGCGGACGTCCCCGAGCGGCGGCGCGGCACGAGCGTGGCCGCACCCCGCGACCGCCGTCGGACACCGTGGGCATCCGCGTGACTCCGATTCATCCCTCAGCGCAATCGGGCCTCCCCGGCTACGGAAACTGTGAGGGACACCGCTATGCTCACGGCGAAAGCGGGGCTCTGAGGGGATGGGACCCGATGCACCGATGGTTGGATAGGGGCGTGACGACCATGACGACCGAACAACTCACCGCCGCCGACCGTTGCGACCGCTGCGGGGCCCAGGCCTACGTGCGAGTCGTCCTGCCCTCGGGCGAACTGCTCTTCTGCGGTCACCACGCCCGAGCACACCAGCCCGCCTACGCCGGCGTGGCCACCCACGTCCAGGACGAGACCGACCGGCTGCTCGCCGAGCACGGGCAGAACTGACCCCAGAGCCCTCACAGACCACGAGAACGGCCGGCCCCCGAAAGGGAGCCGGCCGTTCTGCTGTCCTGGGTCGCTGCGGACCCGGGCGGGCGGTACCGCGGATCAGTCGAGGTAGTCGCGCAGCACCTGGGAACGCGACGGGTGCCGCAGCTTCGACATCGTCTTGGACTCGATCTGACGGATGCGCTCACGCGTCACGCCGTAGACCTTGCCGATCTCGTCCAGCGTCTTGGGCTGGCCGTCCTGCAGGCCGAACCGCATGGACACGACGCCTGCCTCGCGCTCGCTGAGCGTGTCCAGCACCTGGTGCAGCTGCTCCTGCAGCAGCGTGAACGACACCGCGTCCGCCGGCACCACGGCCTCGGAGTCCTCGATGAGGTCACCGAACTCGCTGTCGCCGTCCTCGCCGAGCGGGGTCGCCAGGGAGATGGGCTCGCGGCCGTACTTCTGGACCTCGACCACCTTCTCCGGGGTCATGTCCAGCTCCTTGGCCAGCTCCTCCGGCGTGGGCTCGCGGCCCAGGTCCTGGAGCATCTGGCGCTGCACGCGGGCGAGCTTGTTGATGACCTCGACCATGTGCACCGGGATGCGGATGGTGCGGGCCTGGTCCGCCATGGCGCGGGTGATCGCCTGCCGGATCCACCAGGTGGCGTACGTCGAGAACTTGTAGCCCTTGGTGTAGTCGAACTTCTCGACCGCGCGGATCAGACCGAGGTTGCCCTCCTGGATCAGGTCCAGGAACAGCATGCCGCGGCCCGTGTAGCGCTTGGCGAGCGAGACCACGAGGCGCAGGTTCGCCTCGAGCAGGTGGTTCTTCGCACGCTTGCCGTCGTGCGCGATCCACTTCAGGTCGCGCTCAGTTCGGCGCTGGTCCTTGTCGTTCCGGTCGAACTCCGTGCTGGCGAGGCGCTCCTCGGCGAACAGGCCGGCCTCGATGCGCTTGGCGAGCTCGACCTCCTGCTCCGCGTTCAGCAGCGCGACCTTACCGATCTGCTTCAGGTAGTCCTTGACCGGGTCCGCGGTGGCACCGGCGGTGACGACCTGCTGCGCGGGCTGGTCCTCGTCGTCCGTGTCGGAGACGACGAAGCCGCCTCGCTCGTCGGCGATCTCGGCCTTGCGCCGCCTCGCGGTCGGCGCCGGCTCCTCCTCCTCGAGCGGTGGGGTCGAGATATCCGACAGGTCGTTCTCCACGAGCACCGGGGCGTCGTCCGCCCCCTTGCGACGCCGTGGCGTCGTCGTCTTCGCTGCCGCGGCGGTCTTCGCCGCGGGCTTCTTCGCGGCCGACCTGGCGGCCGGCTTCTTCCGCGCCGCGGGCTTCCCGGACTCGGCCTCGGGCTCGTCCGCGACGGCGTCCGTGGATGCGTCGGCGGGAGCCTCCGACTCCGCGGCCACGGTCTTCCTCGCCGTGGTCTTCCGGGTGGTGGTCGACTTCGTCGTACGACGCGTCGTCTTCCGCGCGCCGGACGTCGTGGACGACGCCGAGCCCTCGGCATCGTCCTCCACGCTGGCCTTCGCGGCGACCGCACCCGAGTGGCTCGCGGCGGCGGCGACGGTCGCCGAGGCGGGCAGCCCGACGTCGACCCCGGAGCCGGCAAGAGCCCGCAGGACGGCCTTGAGCCGCTTGGCATCGGCCACCTTCGCGGTCTCGCATGCCGTGCGGAAGTTCTCGGCATCGACTCGGCCGGCGGCCACGCCGGTGCTGAGGAGCTCTTTCAGAGCGGGATGCTCGAACTCGCGGGGCAGGTCACGCACGGGGGCGCGATCAAGAGCTGTGTCCTGGGAGTTGACGGGAGTGGGCGCCACAAACCGACCTTTCGGGGTCATCGAGGATCCGGTGGTTCCGCTGCCGGGGCCTGCACTGGACCTCGTCGTGATCGGCAACGAACAAGGGATATTGTACCGTTGGCACCCTTGCACGCCTCTGCCAACGTGGCCAGCGCAGGAAATTCGGGGCTCATCTCACAGCCTCACGCATGCGGTGCCCGCTCATGACGGGCATTTCTCCCGGGTTCTCGCTTGTTTCTTCGGGATAGATGGTCAACGAACCGGGGCGCCCGATGATTCCCGCGCGGGCCCGTGCGACACTGCGAGCCGCCGAGATCGGAGCCGCTCGTACGCACCCGGACGCACGGCTCGACCCGCGCCGCACGTCAGGCCTTCCGGCCGGCATCACGGGTGTGCGCCGCCCGTGGCATCGATGACCTGGCCGGTACGCCAGGGAGCCACGGCGTCGACCGTGATCCTGGGCCCGGCTGGGGTCAGACCTTGACCGCCAGCACCGGGCAGGGGGCTTCGATGAGGATGCGCTGGGCGCCCGATCCCAGGATCAGCTTGCCCACCGGGCTGCGGTGGCGCAGTCCGATCACCACGAGCTCGGCGCCCGTCTCCAGCGCGATCCGCACCAGGTCGTCGGCGAGGTCACCGGTACCCGGGTCCAGGCGGACCTCGATGCCGGCGGTGCCGAGCCGCGCGGTCAGCTCACCGGTGTCCCGGCCGGGCTCGCCGGGGCCGGCCACCACGACGAGCGGAGCCTTGCGCTGCTCGGCCTCGCCCGCTGCGGCGTCGAGTGCTGCTTGTCCCTCGGGGGTGGCCAAGTTGCCCACGACGATCGTCATGGACAACGACGCTACCGGAAAACAGGCCTGGTCACCCCGCCGGAACAGCACCCGGGCACCGCCGAGCCCGTGGCGTCCACGACGTGGTCGTCGTCCGCCCGGGTACCGCGTGGGTACCGCGTGGGCAACGGGTGCCGTCAGAGCCACGGCGCACCCCTACGACGCCGTCTCCAGGGCCTCCTCCCGCCCCTGCTCGCGCATCAGCTCCGCCGTCTCCCGCCGCACCCAGCCCGGTGGCAGGCCGGCGTCGAGCGCGGTCGAGACGAGCTTGGCGAGGGTGTACTCCTGGTCGATCGCGAGTGCGGCGTCGAGCCGGCCGGACGCCATCGCGCCGTCGCCGCCCCACCACGCGAGGAGGCCGAGCAGGGTGAGCGGCGCCGGCTGCCGCACCCGCGGGACGTGCGCGACGACCGCTTCCAGGACGCGTACCGCCGGCCCGACCCGCTCGTCGCCGGGGCGGGTCGCGCCGTCCGGGTCGACGATCCGGGCCATGGCCCGCCCCGCTGCGGCGTCGGTCGCGGTGTCCACCCGCCGCTGGGCGGTGCGGAGCACCGCACTGTCGTCCGCCGTGTCGTCCTCCGCCGGGCCGCCGTCCGCGGTGAGCCACAGGAGGAGGGCATCGCGCACCCATCGGTCGCCCATCGCCGCGGCGAGCCGGCCGAGCATCGCCGGTTCCAGCTCGACGCTCTCCCCTGGTTCCGCCGTGCCCGCCCGCCGCACCGCGACGCGCCACTCCTCCAGGGACCGCTCGACCCAGCCGGCGGTGGCGGCTCGCGCGTTCTCCCAGCGGCCTGCGGCCCGCCCGGCCGAGCGCCGCGTCTCGGGTGAGGCGCGAGCGATGTGCAGCCGGTCGGCACGGCTGGGCGCGACCGAACGGCCGGCGAGGACCATCGTGGCCGCGATCCGGCTGTGGATGATGTCCTCGACCGGACGCCCCTCGGCGGGGCAGCACAGCGGGTCGGTACAGTCCAGCGCGCGATAGCCGCCGGGCGTGACGATCCATGACTCCGTTCCCGGCAGCTGCGCCTCGACCCGCGCCGACGTCGCCTCGACCGCACGCCGGACCCGGGTCCCCGCATCGAGGGCGGCGGGTAGTGCCGCGCCGGTGTACCCCACCACGACGACGCGATCGGCCCCGTCCTTGGTCGCGACGCGGGCCAGCGACTCGGCCGCCACCTCGCGCGCCGCGCGCCCGTCGGTGCACCGCCCGTCGAAGGCGTCCAGGTCCAGCCGGGCGACCAGCCCGACGACCTGACGTCTCCCGCGCACGCTGACCACGACGACGGACTCGGACGGCTGGTAGCCGAGCCGGAAGGGAACGAAGGCGATGAGGTCCTGCGGGCCTCGCACCCGCACGGTGGTGACGTTCGTATTCATGAACACCATCACACGCGCACCGCCGCCGTCCCGCCGGGCCGCCGGACGGCGGTTGTCGACAACTTGCGCGATCCCCCGGCGCCGGTCGGTATCGGAGCCGCACGTTCCCGGTACGGCGGTCCGAACGGCTACCGTGTCGGGGTGCCACGAATTCTCCTGCCGGGCCGGGCGAGGCCCACGACGAGCGAACGGGACGACGGCGGCCGCCATGCCGTCGCCCGCGCGGCGGCGGTCGCCGCGGCGGGCGCGCTGCTGCTGTCCGGATGCGACGCTCGCGAGACCGCGAGCGACATCGCCGGCGAGTTCGGCAACGCGCGCCAGGTCAGCGAGGAGCCGGACCCCGCCGCGAGCGCCGCGGCGGATCCGGCGGCCACGGACGCCCCGTCCGCCTCGCCGGGCGCGAGCCCCGCGCCGCAGGCGCTGCCGAGCTTCGACGCCCGGAGTGTGGTGGGGGACTTCGCGCCGGGATTCCCGAAGGGCGTGGTGTCCGTACCGGACGGCGGGGAGCTGCTGGCGACGTCCGCCGCTCCGGTCCCGGATTCGAGCCCCGCGACCGTGCAGGTGACGCTGAATCTGTCGGCGAAGACGTCCCCGGCGAAGCTGCTCCAGCGGGTGGGTTCGATCCTGGGGAAGAACGGCTTCGAGCGGCTGGAGGCCCCGGCCGAGAGCGGCATGTCGGAGCAGGCCGCGTTCACCCGCACTACGACGGTGAAGAAGAAGAAGGTCAACGAATCGCTGCTGGTGGGCGTCCTGAAGGACGGTGACCGCTCGCTGCTCACCCTGAGCGGGACCGTAGCTGCCGGGCAGGGCGCCTAGGCTGGCTTCGTGGCACTCATCTCCTCCCCCGTACCGACCACGCCGGCCGCTCTCGTCGACGTCGAGGGGCTGCGGTCCCGGGTGGACGGGGCCCTCACGGCCCACCTGGCGTCCCTGGCCTCGGAGATCGCTGGCATCAGCGCAGCGGCCGACGGTGCCGCGACCGCGCTGACCGATCAGGCGTCCGTCCTCCTGTCCGGGGGCAAGCGGCTCCGTGCCGCGCTGTGCTGGTGGTCGTACCGCGGGCACGGTGGTGCCGCGTCGGGTCCGGTCGCCGAGGCGGTGGTTCGCACGGGTGCTGCCCTGGAGCTCTTCCAGGCCGCGGCCCTGCTGCACGACGACGTCATGGACAACTCCGACACGCGGCGTGGTGCGCCGACGGCGCACCGTTCCTTCGCCGCGCGGCATGCCGGGTCGGGTTGGTCGGGCGATTCCGCGCGGTTCGGGGAGGCGGGGGCGATCCTGCTGGGCGACCTGGTCCTGATCGCGGCGCAGCGGGAGCTGACGGCCGCGCTCGCCGGGGTGCCCGGTGTCGCGCCGGAGGTGCGTGACGCGTTCGACCGGATGCAGAGCGAGGTCGTGACGGGCCAGTACCTCGACGTGCTCGCGCAGGCCGAGTCGTGGGGTGCCGACCCCGCCGCGGACGAGGTCCGGGCGCGGACGGTGCTGCGCGCGAAGGCCGCCGGGTACTCGGTCGCGTCTCCGCTGGAGCTCGGTGCGCTGCTCGCCGGTGCCGGCCGTGAGCGGGCGGCGCAGGTCTACACCGCCGGTGTCCCGCTCGGTGAGGCGTTCCAGCTGCGTGACGACGTGCTGGGGGTGTTCGGGGACCCCGCCGTGACCGGCAAGCCCGCCGGGGACGACCTGCGCGAGGGCAAGCGCACCGTCCTGGTGGCGCGTGCGATGGCCGGGTTGCCGGCCGGCGCCGGTCGCGAACTGCTCATCGGCGCGCTCGGCGATCCCGGCCTGTCGGACGACGCCGTCCGGCGCGTGCGGGAGGTCATCATGGGGTCCGGGGCGCTGGACGGCGTCGAGCGCCTCGTTTCCGAGCTGTACGGGACGGCGACGGTGCGTCTCGACGCGGCCGACCTGACCGTGCCGGGCCGCGAGATGCTGTCCGCGATCGCGCGGGCCCTGGTCGACCGCGACGCCTGAGCCGGGACCGGGGGCGTCCGCGCCGCGCCGTGCACGGTCCGCTCACGCAGCCGGTCCCGGGCCCGCCGGGTCGGTCGCGAGGACGCGACGCAGGAGCGCCCGCAGCGGCTGAGCCCGGCGGCTCCGGAAGGCTCCGTCAGAACAGCGCCTGAGCCACCCGGCGCACCTGGGCTCGCTGACCCTGCCGCAGGGCGTCGAGCGGGCTCATACCGAGCGACTCCTCGTGCTCGTGCAGCCACGCGATGATCTCGGGATCCTTGAACCCGGCATCCGTGAGCAGCACGATCGTGCCGCGCAGGGTGCCGATGACCTCGCCGTCGTGCAGGAATCCGGCAGGGACCTGCCACACGGAACGATCACCGTGCTTGATCGCGACCACGTGCCGGTCACGCACGAGCCGGCGGGCACGACCGAAGTCGATACCGAGGGCATCGGCGAGGTCGGGCAACGTCAGCCACTCGTCGACGAGGGCGTCCAGATCCGGGCCGTCAGGCGTCGTGGTGCTCACCGGCCGATCCTATCCGGCGCCGGCGCCGTCGTGTTGTCCGGCTTCCTGCGGGCGGCGCGGTCCGCGGACAGGACATTTCATACCCGCAGGTGGCTTCGCACCCGTACACTGTCGGCCCGTGGCTCCCGTGACTCAAGACCCCCTGGTCGGGCGGACGGTCGATGACCGCTACCAGGTCACCGCGCGCGTGGCGAGCGGGGGGATGGCTACCGTGTACCGCGCCCACGACGCCCTCCTGAACCGCGAGCTCGCCCTCAAGGTGATGCATCCGCACCTCGCCAAGGGCGACCAGGCCGCCGAGTTCCTCGCCCGGTTCCAGCGCGAGGCCCGCGCGGCGGCCGGCGTCTCCCACCCCGGTGTCGTGGCCATGTACGACCAGGGGCGTGACGGCGATCTCAGCTACCTGACCATGGAGTACGTGCCGGGGACGAACCTGCGCGCGCTCGTTCGCGAGGGGAAGCTGACCGTACGCCGTACGTTCGCGCTGCTCGACCAGGTGCTCTCCGCGCTGGCCGCCGCGCACGACCGAGGCGTCGTGCACCGTGACATCAAGCCCGAGAACGTCCTGCTGGGCGAGAGCGGGAAGCACGCCAAGGTCGCCGACTTCGGCCTGGCCCGGGCGGTCACGGAGATGACGCAGACCACCACGGGCACCGTGTTCGGCACCGTGGCGTACATGGCTCCCGAGGTCATCTCGACCGGGAGGTGCGACGTCCGGGCCGACGTCTACGCGGTGGGCATCATGGCCTTCGAGATGCTCACCGGGAAGCAGCCGTTCGCCGGGGACACGCCGATCCAGGTCGCGTACGCGCACGTGAACAACGACATTCCCGCGCCGTCGACCGTCGTGGAAGGGCTCGGCGGGGCCGTCGAGCACCTCGTGCGCACGCTCGCCGCACGTCACCCCGCCGGACGCCCTGCCGACGGCCGGGCGGCACTGCGACTGCTCCGCGCGGTCTGGAAGGCGCTGCCCGCGGAGGTGCTCGACTCCACGCCGGGCGAGCTCGGGACGGCGGACGCGGCGAGCCCGTCGCCCACGGCCCCGACGATGCCGGCCCGTCCCGACGCGACGACGGGCATCCCCCAGACGCTGCTGCCCGCGCTCGGTCCGCGCCGGGCGAGCGGTTCGCAGCACGCCGCCGCCGTGCCGATCACCAGGCCGCGCCGCCGGGAACGCGTGGGTCCCCTGATCACCGTCGCGATCCTGCTCCTGCTGCTCCTGATCGGGCTCGCCTGGATGGACGGCGACGACAAGTTCGACTGGGTGCCGCAGCGGCTGGGTCCGGTGTCGCCCGTGGCCGCGCTCGCCGACGCCGCGCGGGGGCCCAGCTCGAGCACGAGCCTTCCGGCGTAGGAACGAGGCTCCCGGCGACTCCCCTCACGCGATGCGCGGAAACCTCGTGGGAGCGCCGGCAACCTCGTTCCGAACTCAGCCGTCCGACGACGTCAGCCCTCCGACGGCGTCAGCCGTCCGACAAGGTCAGCTGTCCGACGACGACTCGGCCGAGGCCGCGTCTTCCTCGCCGGCGCGGGCGTTGTCGCCGGCGTTCTTCTCTGCGTCTCCCTCGCCGGCGCGGGCGTCGGCGGCGGCGTCCTTCTCCGCGGCGTCCGTGCCCTTCTCCTCGTCGCCGGCGCCGTCGTCGCCAGCGCCGTCGTCGTTCGTGTCCGGCTCACGGCCGGGGATGAACACCGACGCCTCCCGCTCCGGGTGCTGCCGCCCCCGGAGCACGAACAGCGCGATGCCGAGCAGGGCCACCACGATGGCCACCGCCGAGTTCGCGGGAAGGCCCAGGTAGGTGTCGCTGGTCGGATCGATCCGCAGCAGCTCCAGCCATGCCCGGCCCACCCCGTACCAGACCATGTAGAGCGCGAACAGGCGCCCCCATCGCAGGTGGAGCCGCCGGTCCAGCGCCAGCAGCAGCCCGGCACCGACCAGGTTCCACACCGCCTCGTACAGGAACAGCGGATGGAACAGCGTGCCGGCCGCCGCACCGGCGGGGAACATCGCCGCTGCCGGGTCGATCTCCAGGCCCCAGGGCAGGGTCGTCGGGTTGCCGAACAGCTCGTGGTTCCACCAGTTGCCGCCGCGCCCGATCGCCTGCGCGATCAGCATCGCGGGCGCGAGCGCGTCCGCGAACGACCAGAATCGGATGCCTGCCCTCCGGCAGGCGATCCACGCACCGACGCCCCCGCCGATCAGCGCCCCGAAGATCGCGTTGCCACCGTCCCAGATGCGCACCACGTCCCACGGGTCGGCGCCCGCGTAGAAGTAGTCCTGCGTGTGGGTGAGCACGTGGTAGATGCGCGCTCCGACGATGCCGAGCGGCACCGCCCAGAGCACGATGTCGAGCACGACGTCGGACGGCGCACCTCGCCGGGTCAGCCGCCACTGCGTGAGGTACGCGGCGGCGGCGATCCCCGCGAGCAGCCACAGCGCGTAGACGTGGATCGTCAGCGGGCCCAGGGTGATGGCGTTCCACTCCAGGGGCGGGCTGGGGATCGCGTAGAGCACGGATCAACTGCCTCTCTTGTCGAAGCTGGCGTGCGAGCACTCCCACCTGCGATGCGGACGATACCCGCGACGCCGTGGGGCAGACTACTGGCGGATCATCTCCGCTACCTGGAAGGCGAGCTCCAGGGACTGCTGGTGGTTGAGCCGTGGGTCCACGAGCGTCTCGTAGCGCAGCGCCAGGCCCGCGTCCGAGATCTTCTCCGCGCCGCCCAGCACCTCGGTGACGTCGTCTCCCGTGAGTTCCACGTGCAGGCCACCGGGCACCGTGCCCAGCGCCTGATGCACCTCGAAGAATCCCGCGACCTCGTCGAGCACGTCCGACAGACGGCGGGTCTTGTACCCGGAGTCCGAGGTGATCGTGTTCCCGTGCATCGGGTCCGTCACCCAGGTGACGTTCACCCCCGCCCAGGTGACCGCCTCGACCAGCGAGGGCAGTACGTCCCGGATCTTCCCGGCGCCCATCCGCGTGATGAAGGTGAGGCGCCCGGGCTCGTTGTCCGGGTTCAGCCGCTCGGCCAGCGCGAGCGCATCCTGCGGTGCCGTCGTCGGGCCGAGCTTCACCCCGATCGGGTTCGACACGCGCGACAGGAAGTCCACGTGGGCACCGTCCAGCTGCCGGGTCCGCTCCCCGATCCACAGGAAGTGGCCGCTCGTGTCGTACGCGCGGCCCGTCCGCTGGTCGTAGCGCGTCAGCGCCCGCTCGTAGTCCAGGATGAGCGCCTCGTGGCTGACGAAGAATTCGACCGACCGCAGCGCGTCGAAGTCCGCGCCACACGCGTCCATGAACCGCATCGCGCGGTCGATCTCGTCCGCGGTCCGCTCGTAGCGCGCGTAGGCCGGGTTCGTCATGAAGCCGCGGTTCCACTCGTGCACCTGACGCAGGTCGGCGAAACCGCCGGTGGTGAACGCGCGCACCACGTTCGCCGTCGCCGACGAGATCCGGTACGCCTGCTCCAGCCGCACCGGGTCCGGGACGCGCGACTCCTTGGTGAACGCGTGCCCGTTGACCATGTCCCCGCGGTAGGCGGGCAGCGTGATGCCGTCCCGCGTCTCCTCGTTGCTGGACCGGGGCTTGGCGTACTGCCCGGCCATCCGCCCCATCTTCACCACGGGCGTCGACGCGGAGTGCGTGAGGATCACGGCCATCTGCAGGATGGTGCGGACCTTGTTGCGGATGCGGTCCGCGTGCGCGTCCGCGAACGACTCGGCGCAGTCCCCGCCCTGCAGCAGGAACGCCTCGCCCCGCCCGGCGGCGGCAAGGCGTTCCCTGAGGGTGTCGGCGTCGGCCGGAGCCGCCAGCGGCGCGGCGTGCTCGAGGCGCGTCGTCACCGCCGCCAGCGCGGCCGGGTCGGGCCAGACCGGCTGCTGACGGGCCTCGAGCGTACGGAAGTGATCGAGCCCTGCGGCCAGGGCGTCATCGGCGACGGTGCTCATCGACCCGGTCAGTGCGCCGCCGCGGGCACCAGCGGCTGGCCGAGGTCGGAGAGCATCTCGCCGAACCACGGCGCCGAGGTGTCGAACGCCTTGCCGCCCGCGATCCGCGGGAACGGGATGGCCTTGAGGCGGTCGCCGTCCGTCTCGTCGTGCCCGATCACGCCCGACTCGGAGCGCAGCGCGCACTCGACGGCCAGGTCCGTCATCGACTTGATGAGGCGCAGGTCCTCGGCGTTCGCGGCCGCGGCGCGCGAGTAGTAGCCGGACTTCTGCACCATCACCTTCTCGGCGCCCAGCTTCTCGGCGAACTGCTTGGCGAACCACTGGCCCGGGTTCACGAAGTCGAGCTTCACGTGCCCGAACGGGTCGCGCTGCACCTCCTCGCCGGCGGCCTCGAGCTGCGCGACGATCTCGTTCAGGCCCGCACCCTCCGACAGGAAGATGTTGACGTTGCCCTGCTCGTCCATGACGGTGCGCAGGCGCTTGGCCTCCGCGTCGATGTCGATCTCCAGCTCCGGCAGGAACACCGCGTGCACGTCCCAGCGCTCACGGCTCAGGCCGAGGCTCGGCACCCACTCCTGGGCGTCCAGCCACTTGCGGTACTCCGCGGCGGTGGCGGCGGTCAGCCACCCGCAGTGGCGGCCCATGACCTCGTGGATGATCAGCATGCGCGGGCCCACGCGGTTCTCGCCGATGACGTTCGCCGCGAACTTCGCGCCCTCCTCGGCGGCGGTCCACGCGCCCAGCGACTGCCGGATCGGCACCACGTCGTTGTCGATGGTCTTGGGCAGGCCCACCACCGTCAGGTCGTAGTCGTTCTCGTGCAGGTAGGCCGCCAGATCCGCGGCCGTCGTGTTCGTGTCGTCGCCACCGATGGTGTGCAACACGTCCACGCCGTCGGCCTTCAGCCGCTCCGCGGCGACGTGCAGGGGGTTCTGCCCCTCCTGCACGAGCCCGCGCTTCACGCAGTCCTTGACGTTCGTGAGCTTCACGCGCGAGTTGCCGATCGGCGATCCGCCGAAGCGGTGCAGCACGCCCGCCCTCTTCCGCGCCTCGTCGTCGACGACGATCTTGGTACCCGTCAGCAGGCCGTGGTAACCGTGCTGGTAGGCGATGATCTCGATCGTGGGATCGAGCTCCGTGTAGCGCTCGATCAGTCCACCGACCGCGGACGACAGGCAAGGGGCGAAGCCCCCGGCGGTCAGCAGAGCCACGCGACGAACAGCCATCGCAGATACACCTCTCGGTTAGGGGAGTTCCTGCGGGCCGGCGCGCCTGTCCGGCGGCGCCCGCCCTGTCCTCGCCATCCTACTGACGCACCCCGGTGCGGGCCTTGTGCTTGTCCACAGATCGATCAGGGCCGCCGGTCACGTCCCCGCCACTTTCCGGTGCGAGCCGTCAGTCACGCCGCGGCGGGCGCCGCGTCGGCAGGTACCGCGTCGCTTGCGTCGGCGCGCGGCCCGCCGCCGTACTCGCCTTCTCGGTCGCCGCGTAGACGTCGACGTACTCCTGGTCCGACAGCGCCAGGATCGCCTCCATGATCTCGTCGGCGACCCGGCGCAGCGTCGCGTGGTCCGTGGACTTGTGCCTCAGGTGGGAGAAGTCGAGCGGTTCACCGATGCGCGCGCCGAGCGGCATGAACTTCGGCACGACGCGGCCCACGGGCTGTGCCTCGTCGGTGCCGACCATCACGACCGGGATCACCGGGACGCCCGACTCCAGCGCCATCCGCGCCACGCCCGTCTTCGCCTTGTACAGCCGCCCGTCGGGACTGCGGGTGCCCTCCGGGTAGATGCCCAGCAGGTCGCCGTCGGCCAGGACGCGCAGACCGGTGCTGATCGCAGCCTCGCTCGCGGCTCCCCCGGACCGGTCGATCGGGATCGTGCCGATCCCCGTCATGAACCACGCGGTGAGCCTGCCCTTGATGCCGCGGCCGGTGAAGTAGTCCGACTTGCCGAGGAACTTGACCTGCCGCGGCAGCATCAGCGGGAGGATGAACGAGTCGATCACCGCGAGGTGGTTCCCGGCCAGGATCGCCGCGCCGCGGCGGGGAACGTTCTTCCTGCCCTCGACCCACGGACGGTACGCCAACCGCAGCAGCGGCCCGACCACGACATGCTTCATCACCCAGTAGAACAAGAGTCCTCCTCGCACTGCGTCGTGGCGGAGTCCGTCCCGGCCCGACATCCAAATTAGAGTGTGCCTCATGGCCGCTTCGAACACGGACGACCGCGACGACGACCAGCCCGACGAGCCGACACCTCCCGCAGACCGTAGCGAAGACGCCGGGCCGGGGACGAACGAGCGCGCGCCGGAACCCGACGAGCTGGCGGACGAGACCGTCGACGCGCGGTTCGCCGACCTCGTGGCCTCGCTGGGTGACCTCGGCGCGGGCACGGCCGGGTCCGCGACACGCACCTCGGTCCCGGAGACGCCCGACCCGCCGGGCGGACTGCGCCGGGCCGACGCCCGCCCCGACGGGGCCGACGCCGACCGCGCCACGACCGGTCCCGCCGACGACGATCGTGGTGACGGCTCGTCGCCCGGCGCGCTGCCGCCGGACGACGACCGGCCGTTCGGCGCGCAGGGCGAGATACCCGACGGGCGGTCGTTACCTCCCGGCGTCGGGCGCGCGTCCGGCCCGCGCGACTGGCCCGTCACGCCCGGGGTGGAAGCGCTGGAGGAGGCGGACACCCACTTCACGCCGCCCGAGCCCGAGCCGCTGCTGAGCGACAAGGACCCGCTGCTCACGATGGCGTGGATCGCCGTGGCGGGCATCCCGATCCTCGCCCTGGTGAGCGTCATCATCGTGGCCGCGATCCCCACCTTCACCATCCCGGCCCTGGTGGGACAGGTCGCCCTCGGACTGTTCGTCGCCGGTCTGGGCGTCCTGCTCTGGCGCATGCCGCACCACCGCGACCCGGAGGACGACGACCCCGGAGCGGTCGTGTGAACCAGCGGGGCCCCACCCGGCGAACCCACCAGCATGTCCGATATGCGCGCTAAGCTGTCGAGGTGGCAGGCCCTGTTGCAACGATCGCCCGCTATGCGGACCCCGTACTCATCATCGGCGTGCTGCTGTCCGTCGGGCTCTCGATCGTGCTCGACCTCACCGATGCGACGACCACCGGCGAGTCGATCCTCATCGGTCTTGTCGGCACAACGCTGACCACGGTGGTCGATACGACCGTCCGGGCCGAGCGGCGCTTCCGGTGGCGCGCCCTGGCGGAGCGTGATGCGGCCGCCGACCTGCAGGTGGAGCGGCTCCTCGAACGCGCGGCACATGTCGTCGTGGAACACCCTGGAACGCTTGTCGAGCGCGAGGTCGCCGCGCGGTTCGGCGCGCTCGCGGCGGATCTGGTCCAGATGGGTGAGGGCCGGGTCCTGACCGCGCGGAGCGACGCGGGAGCGCTACTCGACCGCACCCGCGCGGCGCGGCGCGAGATCGTGGCGGTCACCAACATCCACACCCCGGACCCTCACGACTCCGCCTGGTGGTCCGACACCGTCGGGGAGCAGTACTGGCGGGCGAACCTCGACGCGCTCGAGCGGGGCGTCGAGGTGACGCGCATCTTCGTGTACAGCGCGATGACCGACGAGCTGCGAGCGCTCATCGCCCAGCACCGCGAAGCCGGCGTCCAGGTCGGCGTCGTGCACCGTGGCCGGATCGCCCCTGGCCTCGCGATGAACCTCGTGCTGTGGGACCGGAAGGCCGGGTGGGAGGCCCGCACCAACGCTCACGGCGACGTGGTGGGCAACTGCTTCACGATCAACACCGGGGATCTCGACCGGCTGCGGCGCACCTTCGACGAGTGTCGCCGTACCGCCGACTTCGCCACGCGGATGACCGAGGAGCCCGCCGCGGGCGCGCCGTCGTCCGACCTGCCGTGACCCTGCTGACCTGCGCGCTTCTCACCCTGACCGTATGGTCGATCGGCCTCGTACGCTCGCCCCGGATCCAGGTATTCGTCTACAGCCTCCCGCACTGGCGGCGTTCCTGACGGGATATGCGCTGACGCAGCACCACTCGGTGGTGCTCGCCCTCGCGACGGGCTGGGCGGCGCACCTGACCGTGACCGCGGCGCTGCAGGTCACGTTCCGCGAACTGCGCACCGCTGTGCGGTGATGTTCCCCCGCCTCCGGCACGGCTCCGGGGCCCGGGGTGCCCGCCGCGGAACGCGGAAGGCACCCCGGACCGCCGTCGCGCGGTGACCGGTCAGCCGATCAGGTGCAGCGAGTCCTTGTTCTTGTCCGCGTACAGGCGCTCCACCTCGGAGTCGAAGTCCTTGAGGACCACCGCGCGGCGGACCGACTGCTTCGGCGTGAGGTAGCCGTTCTCGATCGTCAGGTCGCCCGGGATGACCGTGTACTTGCGGATCGACTCCGCCTTGGACACGGCGTCGTTCGCGCGCTGGATCGCCTGGTCCAGGGTGGCCAGGACGTCCGGGTCGGTGCGCGCCTCGTCGGTGCTCATCGCCGGCTTGCCGTGCATCTTCAGCCAGCCCGGCAGGCCCTCCGCGTCGAGCGTGATCATCGCGCCGATGAACGGCTTGTTGTCGCCGACGACGACGCACTGGCTGACCAGGGGGTGCGCGCGGATGCGGTCCTCCAGCACCGACGGCGCCACGTTCTTGCCGCCCGCCGTGACGATGATCTCCTTCTTGCGGCCCGTGATGGTGAGGAAGCCGCGGTCGTCGATCTCGCCGAGGTCACCGGTGCGGAACCAGCCGTCGGCGGTGAACGACTCGGCGGTGGCCTCCACGTTGTTGTGATAGGCGCCGAACACGCCGTGCCCCTTGAGCAGCACCTCGCCGTCGTCGGCGATCGCCAGGCCGCAGCCCGGCAGCGCGAGGCCGACGGACCCGATCTTCTGGTCGTCCGTCTTGTTCACGGTGGCGGGCGCGGTGGACTCGGTGAGGCCGTAGCCCTCGAGAATGGTGAGGCCGAGGCCGCGGTAGAAGTGCCCGAGGCGCTCGCCGAGCGGGCCGCCGCCCGAGACCGCGTGCTTCGCGTGGCCGCCGAGCCGCGCGCGCAGCTTGGAGAACACGAGTCTGTCGGCGACCTTGTGCTGGATCTTCAGGCCGAGGCCGGGGCCCGACGGCGTGTCGAGCGCCCGCGAGTAGGCGATGCCCGTGCGCGCCGCCCAGTGGAAGATCTTCACCTTGCCGCCGGCGGCCGCGGTCTGCTCGGCGGTGTTGTACACCTTCTCGAACACGCGGGGGACCGCGAGGATGAAGGTCGGCTTGAAGCTGCCGAACTGGTCGACGAGCGTCGTCGTGTCGCTCCAGTGGCCGGCCGTCGTCCCCGCGGCGACGGCGAGCACGTGGACGAACCGCGCGAAGACGTGCGCCATGGGGATGAACAGGAGGGTGCGGCCGCCCTCGGCGAACACCTCCGGGTTGTCCTTGACGGCGTTGACGGTGAGTGACGTGAAGTTGCGGTGAGTCAGCTCGACGCCCTTCGGGCGGCCCGTCGTGCCCGAGGTGTAGATAATGGTGGCGAGGTCGTCCAGGCCGGCGAGCCTACGCCGGCGCTCGATCTCGGCGTCCTCGACGCCGGCGCCGTCGGCGACGAGTGTGTCGATGGCGCCGTCTGTGATCACGAGGATCTCGCGCAGATCGCCGAGCGCGTCGTGCACCTCGCTGACGGTCTCCGCGTGCTCGGGCGTCTCGGCGACCACGAGTGTCACCTTCGAGTCACCGCAGATCCATTCGACCTGCTCGGCGCTCGAGGTCTCGTAGATCGGCACGGTGACGGCGCCGGCGGCCCAGATCGCGAAGTCCAGCAGCGCCCATTCGTACCGGGTGGCCGACATGATCGCGACGCTGTCGCCCGGCTGGACGCCGCGGGCGACGAGGCCCTTCGCGACGGCGACCACCTGGGCGTCGAACTCGCTCGCGGTGACGGGAATCCAGCCACCCGCGCCGTCAGGCCGCTCCATCAGGTGCTTGGCCGGATCGGCGGCGACCCGGTCGGCAAGCAGCTCGCTGGTGTTGTAAGTGGGGGGCAGCTCGACGAGCTGCGGTGCGTGGACCTCGTTCATGCTGACTCCAGTGGCAGTAAAGATCGTGGCAGCCAAGATACCGGGAAACGACGCGCGGAGATACACCGAGTCTCAGGTAGTTATGAGATCGCGTCTCAACGGCGGTCGAGCCCGGGCGCAGCCACCACGCGGACGGGGTGTCTCCGTGTCGCGGGCGACGGATACCCTGGTGTCCCGCGCCCGTGTGTCGGCCCTCTCGGGCCGGGCCACGGGCGCTCGTCACGAGGATCCCTGCGACAGTGAAGGACGACGTCATGCACGCCATCGGAGTCGACATCGGCGGCACGAAGATCGCCGTGGGCGTGGTCGACGAGGACGGGCGGATCCTCGCCCAGGTGCGGCGCGAGACGGCGGCCGACGACGTGGCCGACATCGACCGGGCCATCGCCGATGCCGTGACCGAGCTGACCAAGGAGCACGACGTCGGTGCGATCGGCCTGGCCGCGGCGGGCTTCGTGAGCCCCGACCGCCGGGGCGTGAACTTCGCGCCGAACATCGCGTGGCGCGAGTACCCGCTCGCGGAGAAGGTCGCCGCGCTGATCGACTCCGACGCGCCGATCGTCGTGGAGAACGACGCGAACGCCGCGGGCTGGGCCGAGTTCCGGTTCGGCGCGGGCAGGGCGGCCACCGACATGATCATGCTCACCGTCGGCACCGGCCTGGGGGGTGCCGTCATCGTGGGCGGGGAACTGGTGCGCGGCAAGTGGGGCGTCGCGGCCGAGGTGGGGCACATGCGGGTCGTCCCGGAGGGGCACTACTGCGGCTGCGGGCACGAGGGCTGCTGGGAGCAGTACGCCTCCGGCACCGCGCTGGTCCGTGACGCGCAGCACGCCGCCGTCGCCGACCCGGAGCGCGCGACGCGGCTCCTGGAGCTGGCCGGGGGCTCCCCGGCGGAGATCCGCGGACCGCAGGTCACCCGGGCCGCGAAGGAGGGCGACGAGCTCGCGATCGAGCTGCTCGCGACGCTGGGCCGCTGGATCGGCGAGGGCGCGGCGTCGGTGGCGGCGCTGCTCGATCCGGAGATCTTCGTGATCGGCGGCGGCGTCGGCGCGGCCGGCGAACTCCTGCTCGGGCCCGTGCGGCGCGGCTACGAGGCACAGCTCTCGGCGCTCGGTCACCGGCCCGTGGCGCAGATCGAGCTCGCCCGGCACGGCAACGAGGCGGGCATCGTCGGCGCGGCCGACCTGGCGCGGCGCTGAGCATCTCCCGCGGCGTCGGCCCGACGCGAACGCGACGGAGGGCCCGGCGCGGAGGGCAGACGAGTCGGTTCGCGCTCCGCGCGGCCGAACCGCCGTGTCAGTGACCCGTACTAGTGTTCGGGCCCGTGAACACCACCGGGTATCAGGCCACGTTCGAGGAGCTGGGGACGCCCCTGCGGGACGTCACGTTCGTCGTGGTCGACCTCGAGACCACCGGGACCCGTGCGAGCGAGGGCGGGATCACGGAGATCGGGGCCGTGAAGGTGCGCGGCGGGCAGAAGCTGGGCGAGTTCCAGTCCCTGGTCAATCCCGGGCAGCCGGTCCCTGCCTTCGTCGCGCGGCTGACCGGGATCACGAACGCCATGGTCGCCACGGCGCCGGACCTCGAAAAGGTGCTGCCGAGCTTCCTGGAGTTCGCGCACGACTCGGTGCTGGTGGCACACAATGCGCCGTTCGACGTCGGCTTCCTCAAGGCCGCGTGCGAGCGGCTGGACTATCCCTGGCCGGGCTTCCCGGTGGTCGACACGGTGCCGCTGGCCCGGAAGGTGGTCACGCGGGACGAGGCGCCCAACCACAAGCTGGCCACGCTCGCGCGCCTCTTCCGCGCGGAGGTGACGCCGGACCACCGCGCGCTGTCGGACGCGCGCGCCACGGTCGACGTCCTGCACGCGCTCTTCGACCGCATGGGTCCGATGGGCATCACCCACCTGGAGGATCTGCGGACCGCCGCCGATCCGGTCCCGCCGGACGTCCGGGCCAAGCGGCACCTGGCCGACGGCCTGCCCCAGGCGCCCGGCGTCTACCTGTTCCGGGGGCCGGGCGACGAGGTGCTGTACGTCGGGACCAGCACGAACATCCACAAGCGGGTGCGCTCGTACTTCACCGCCGCGGAGAAGCGGCGCCGGGTCACGGAGATGGTGCGGATCGCGGAGCGTGTCACGCCGGTGGTGTGCGCGACGCCGCTGGAGGCCCAGGTGCGCGAGCTGCGGCTGATCGCCGAGCACGAGCCGCGGTACAACCGGCGCTCCAAGCACCCGGAGCGTGCCGTGTGGGTGCGGCTCACCGACGAGCCGTACCCGCGCCTGTCGGTGGTGCGGGACACCACCTCGGGCATCGCCCACATCGGGCCGTTCGGCGGGTCACGGGCCGCGAAGGAGGCGGTGGCGGCCCTGCACGACGCGCTGCCGCTGCGCCAGTGCACGGCGCGGATCGCCCGCGTCCCGCGGCAGCCGGGCAGTCCGTGCGCGCTGGCCGGGATGGGGCGCTGCTCGGCGCCGTGCGTGGCGACCAGCCCGGACGAGGCGTACGACGGCGTGTCGGCGGTCGCCCGCGCCGTCCTCGACGGCGACCCGTCGCCCGTGGTGGAGGCGCTGTCCGCCCGCATCGCGCGGCTGGCCGCGCAGGAGCGCTTCGAGGAGGCCGGCGAGGTGACGCGGCGCCTGCGGACCTTCGTGCACGGCGCACGGCGTGCTCAGCGCCTGGACCCGCTGGCCCGGTGCGCCGAGCTCGTCGCGGCGCGGCCCGCGGGCCTGGCAGGGGCGCCGGGCGAGCCGGGCGGCTGGGAGGTGGTGGTCGTACGGCACGGGCGTCTGGCCGGGACCGCCGTCAGTGCGCGCGGCCAGGACCCGCTGGAGGTGGTCTCCGCCGTCAGGGCGACGGCCGAATCCGTCGCGGCACCGATCGCGCCGGCACCGGCGAGCCACCCGGAGGAGGCCGACCTGATCCTCGGCTGGCTGGACCAGCCCGGCGTGCGGCTCGTCGTCGTCGAAGGCGAGCTGACGTGCCCCGTGCGCGGCGCCGCCGCCCACGCGGATCTCGCGTGGGCGGCGGACAGGGTGCGGGAGGAGGTCACGGTCTCCCCGGCCGGATCACTCCCCGACCAGCCGCTTGAGGGTGGCGGCGGCACCGATCGTGTGGAGCTTGCCCAGCACATCGAGGTAGGGCTCCGTGAACCGGGGCTCGTCGACGAGATCACCGAACAGGCTGGGATCCCGCAGGAACGCGAGCGGATCGGACCGCTGTGACCGCGCGCGCGACACCAGGATGTCGGCCAGCCGGTCGTTGACGTCGATCGGCCGCCCGTCCTCGTCCACGCCCTCCGCGTAGCGCGCCCAGCTCGCCACGACCGCCGCCGACAGCCGCACGTCCCCGCCCGCCGCCAGGCGCTCCCGGATGACCGGCACGAGCCACTTCGGGATACGGTCCGACGACTCCATGCACAGCCGGGCGAGCGTGTCCCGCACCTCGGGGTTCCCGAAGCGGGCCAGCAGGGTGGCGCGGTAGTCGTACAGGTCGATCCCCGGCACGGGCTGCAGCGTCGGGGTCGCCTCGGCCTCCATGTAGGCGAGCAGCAGCGCCGCGATCGCCGGGTCCGCGGTCGCCTCGTGGGCGTACCGATGCCCGGCCAGGTAGCCGAAGTAGGCCATCGCCTGATGCGACGCGTTGAGCAGGCGGAGCTTCATCAGCTCGTACGGCTCGACGTCGTCGACCAGTTGCACGCCGGCGTCCGCCCACTCCGGGCGGCCGAGCGGGAACACGTCCTCCAGCACCCACTGGAAGAACGGCTCGGCGACCACCGGCCAGCGGTCCTCGACGCCGATGCGTTCCTTCACCAGCTCCCGGTCCGCGTCGGTGGTGACCGGCGTGATCCGGTCCACCATCGAGTTCGGGAACGCGACCTCCGTGCGGACCCAGTCCGCGAGCCCTGCGTCCCGCAGGCCGGCGAACGCCGAGAACACCGCGCGGGCCTTCGCACCGTTCCCCTGCACGTTGTCGCACGACATCACCGTGAACGGCGCCATGCCGCGCTCGCGGCGCCGCGCCAGCGCCTCCACCACGTACCCGAAGACGGTCGTGGGGACGGCTCCGGGCGCGGCGTCGGCGACGACGGCGGGGTCGGTCGTGTCGAACTCGCCGGTGACCTGGTCGAAGTTGTACCCGCCCTCGGTGATCGTGAGGGACACGATCCGCGTGGCCGGGTCGGCCAGGCGCTCGAGGACCGCCTCGGGATCGTCCGGCGCGAGCAGGTACTCCACGATGCTGCCGACCGTGCGGTGCTCCAGCGCCCCGTTCGGGTGCTTGATCACCAGCGTGTACAGGTTGTCCTGGGCAGCCAGGGCGTCTCGCATGCGGGCGTCGCCCGGCAGCAGCCCGACGCCGCTGATGCCCCAGTCCCGGTGCCCTCCGTGACGCAGCAGGTCGTCGACCACCACGGCCTGGTGCGCGCGGTGGAACCCGCCGACCCCGATGTGCACGATCCCGGGGGTGATCCCGGACCGGTCGTACGGGGCCTCGAGGGCCGCCAGGTCTGCTGTCATCGATCGGTCCTCGCTGTCCTCGCCCACTCGTTCACGTGTCACTTGATGGCACCCATCGCGAGCCCCCGCACCAGCTGTTTCTGCGCGACCCAGCCCGCGATCACGACGGGCACGATCGCGATCGTGGACGCCGCGGACAGCACCGACAGGAACTGTCCTCGGCCGTCCACGAAGCTCCCGAGCACGGGTGGCGTCGTCCGGGCCACCTGCGTGGTCAGCAGGTTGGCCAGGAAGAACTCGTTCCAGGCGAAGATGAAGCAGATCAGGCCGGCCGCGGCGACGCCGGGCAGGACGATCGGCAGCACCACGCGGAAGATCTCCGTACGCAGGCCCGCGCCGTCGATCTGCGCGGCCTCGATGATCTCGCGCGGCACCTCGGCCAGGAACGACCGCATCATCCAGACCGCGATCGGCAGGTTGACGCCGACGTACATGATCGTCAGCCACGTGATGTTGTCGAGCCCGCCCACGGCCTGCAGGAGCAGGTACACGGGGATGATCGACGCCGCCACGGGCATGAACTTCGTCGAGATGAGGAAGAACAGCGGGTCACGCACGTTCTTGACGGGCCGGATGCTCAGCGCGTACGCCGCCGGGACGGCGAGCGTCAGGACGAGCAGGGTGGATCCGATGCTCGCGCTGGCCGAGTTGATCAGGTACGGCAGCATGTCCCGGGCGAACACGGCCTCGAAACGGTCGAGCGTCAGGTCCGGGGTGAACGTGGGCGGCAGGGTCGCCGCCTGGCTCTCCGGCTTGAAGGCGGTGAACACCATCCACACGACCGGGAAGAAGAACACGAGCACCGCGATCCACGTCACGGTGGTGAGCGCGATCCCGCGCACGCGGCGGGACGCCCATCTGGCGGGCTTGCGGGGCGGTGCCTTCGTGACGGGAAGGCCGAGCGTGGTCGTAGTCATCGGTTCATCAGCCCTTCCTCCGAGAAGACCTTGAAGAGCGTGCGCAGCGCCACCGTGGCCACGATGATCGTGACGATCACCGTCATGACGCCGTAGGCGGCGGCCTCACCGACCTCGAGGCCGATGAACGCCCGCTCGTAGAGCAGGTACGACAGGGTCTTGCTGCCGCCCGTACCCCTGGTCATGATCGCCACCGGGTCGAAGACCTGGAGCAGCAGGATCGTCGCGAGCAGCACCGTGATCTCGACGTACTGGCGCAGGTGCGGCAGCGTGATCGCCGTGAACGTGCGGAACGGGCCCGCGCCGTCCACGCCGGCCGCCTCCAGGACCTCGCGGGACTGCGACTGCAGCCCCGCGAGGAGGATGAGCATCGCGAACGGCGTGTACTGCCAGATCAGCACCATGATCACGGTCGCGGCCGGCATCTCCGTGTTCCATGCCACCGGCGGGAGGCCCACCAGCGACAGGCCCCAGTTGGCCATGCCGGTCGTGAAGTCGAGGATCGACCACTTCCAGATCAGTGCCGCCGCGGCGGGCATGATCAGGAACGGCGTGATCATCAGGGTGCGGGCGATGCTCTGGCCCAGGAACTTGCGGTCCATCAGCACGGCGAACAGCAGCCCGAGCAGGGTGGCCCCCACCACGGACGAGCCCGTCACCACCACGGTGTTTCCGAGCGAGGACAGGAACGAGCCGTCGGAGAGGACCTTCGCGTAGTTGTCGAACCCGACGAACCCGCGCTGCCCCGGCCGCAGCAGGTTCCACTCCTGGAAGGAGTAGTAGAGCGTCGCCACCAGGGGGATCTGCGTGAGCAGGATGGCGACGATCAGCGCCGGCCACAGCAGCGCACGGGAGATCGCCAGGCCGCGGCGCCCTCCGGTCACTGTGCGTCCCCGGCTTCCTGCGCGAGCTCCTGACCGCGGTCGAGGACGGGACCGAGCTCGGCACGCCCGGCGAACACGTCGGACAGGTCCTGGGACACCTGGTTGCCCAGGTCCTGGAACTCGGGGATCGTCACGTACTGGATGCCGGTCCAGGACTGCTCGTACAGGCCCGGCTGCGTCGGGTCGACGGCCAGCATGATGTCCTGCGTGATCGGCGCGAACGACTCGGCGGCCTCCACGTACTCCGGGATCTCGTAGGTCGACTGGCGCGCGCCCGGGGGCACGCGGGTCCAGCCGAGCTCCTCACCGACCAGCTGGTGGTACTCCTTGCTGGTCGCCCACTTGATGAACTCGATGGCGGCGTCCTGGTTCTGCGTGGTCTCCGGGATCGCGAGGTTCCAGGACCACAGCCAGCCGGACTCCTCGGTCTCCTTCACCGGGGCGTGGGCGTAGCCCATCTTGCCCGCGACCTCGGAGGCCTCCGGGTCCTCGAGCATGCCGGCGGCGACGGTGGCGTCGACCCACATGGCGGCCTGGCCCTGGGTCATCGTGTTGAGGCACTCGGTGAAGCCGGTCGAGACCGGGTCGGCGGGGCCGGCGTCCTCCACGAGGTCGACGTAGAACTGCACGGCCTCGTTGAACTCCGGGTCGTTGACGTGGGCGTTCCAGTCCTCGTCGAACCAGGTGCCGCCGAAGGTCTGGACCACGGTGGTCAGCGGGGCGAACAGCTCACCCCAGCCGGGCTTGCCGCGCAGGCAGATGCCGGTCACGTCGTCGGAGTGCACCTCGCGGGCCGCCGCGGCGACCTCGTCCCAGGTGGGGTTCTCCGAGAGGGTGACGCCGGCCGCGTCGAGGATCTCCTTGTTGTACATGAGCATCGACGACTCGCCGTAGAACGGCACCGCGTACAGGCTGTCGTCGACGGAGACGACGTCCTTGACCGGCGCGAACAGGTCGTCGACGTCGTACTCCGCGTCCGAGGTGAGCGGTTCCGTCAGGTCGGCGAGCCACTCGTTCCCGGCCCAGATCGGCACCTCGTACGAACCGATCGTCACGATGTCGTACTGGCCGCCGCCGGTGGCGATGTCCTTGGTCACGGCGTCGCGCAGATCGTTCTCCTCCATCTGCACGAAGTTCACCGTGATGTCGGGGTGGGACTCCTCGAATTCGCCCTTGAGCTCCTCCATGTCCTTCATCTGCGGGTTGTTCACGGTGGCGAGCGTCAGCTCGACGGGACCGTCCCCGCCGTCGCCCGTTCCGCCGCCACCGCCGGCACCCGCGCAGCCTGCCGTCACCAGCGCGCCGGCAGCCAGCACTGCCGGGACCGCGGCCCGGCGCATCCTCGTCGTGAGCGTCATCGCTCTTCTCCTCGTCGTTGCGTGTCGTGACGACGTCCTCGGGTGCCGCCCCCCGGATCATCCGGTGCCGCGTCCCTCGTCGGCCGTCATATGGCCCGCCTGGTCGTGGCGGACCTTGGTCAACACGGCCATGCTGGGGCCGCCCCGCAACACGGTCAAAGGACGGCATCGCGAACCGGTCAGGGTCCCCGCGAGAACGGGCACGGCGTCCGGTCAGGCCGTGACCGCGATCACACGCCGGTGCCAGATTTGTGCCGCTCGACCCCACAACGACACCCCGAGAACACGCACGAACCGGAAGCGACGCCGCCCGAACCGGTCAACATGCAGGTCACGCTGAGATCACGCACACGTCACGCCAAGGTCTCGCCTCCGCCCGCCACCCCACCCCGCCCCCAGGGCCGGCGCTCGCGCGCTTGGCACACTTTTATCTCGACCACGAGGTTGCTTGCACTGAACGGCGGTTTGGCGTAAGCAACCTCGTGGTCGGCGGGCGGTCGGCGGGCGGCTGGCGGCGGTGGGCGGCTGGCGGCGGCGGGCTGCGGGCGGGCGGGCGGCCGCCCGCCGTCAGCCATCGCGCCCCCGCGAGCGGCGTGCGTCAGACCTGGACGACGTGCGCGCCCGCCTCGCTGAACACGCGGGCTCGCGCGGCGGGCAGCTCCACGCCGGTGATCACCACTTCGAAGTCGGTCAGTTCGGCGAAGCGCACGAAGCTCGTCACGCCGAACTTATGGTGCGCCCCCACGAAGATCTTCCGATGGCTCGACGCGATCGCCGCGGCCTTCACGTGCGCGACCGCCGGGTCCGGCGTCGTGAGCCCGTCGGACACGGTCACGCCGTTCGCCCCGATGAACGCCAGGTCCATACGGAAGCCCCGCAGCATGTCGGTCGCCCAGCCGTCGACGACGCCGAGCGTGTTCCCCCGCACCCGGCCGCCCACGATGATCACCTGGAGGTTGTCCCGGGCGGACAGCTCCGACGCGATCGGGAGGGACGTCGTCACGATCGTCAGGTCGCGGTCGTCCGGCATCGAGCGGGCCAGGAGGAGCGACTGGAACCCCTCGTCGATGAAGATGGTGCGGGCCTCCCCGACACGCCGGGCACCCTCCTCCGCGATCCGCGCCTTCTCCTCCGGGAAGTTCTGCGTGCGCTCCGCCAGCGCCGTCTCGAAGGTGCTGGACTCCACGGGGAAGGCCAGCCCGTAGCTGCGCCGGATCAGGCCCTGCGCCTCGAGCTTGCGCAGCTCGCGGCGCACGGTCTCCTGGGACACCCCCAGCAGGCGGGCGGACTCGCTGACCTCGATCCGCCCCTGCCCGCGCACCAGACCGAGCAGTTCCTTCGCCCGCGACGACGTGCGTTCCGTGACATCGCTCATGCCGCACCTCCGCGTCGGTCACACCACGTCGTCAGGTTCCGCATCATGACACCCCATCGTGCCAAGCCCGGAGCCAGGAGTCCACGTGCGCCGTGGCCCCAGTGACAGGAACACCGGCCCGACGCCGGACCGGTCCCGATCCCGTCGCGACAGCTCCCCCCGGGTTCCACGGCGGACGGGTGGCTCGTTCCTCACCCTTCGTCCGCCGCCCACACGCGCTGCCCCTGAGATGATTACGATGGCGCCATGCTGACCGCGATCGTCCTCATCGACGCCGAGACCTCCCGTATCCCCGAGGTCGCCGAGGCCGTCACCGACATCCCCGGCGTGACCGAGGTCTTCTCCGTGACCGGGAAGGTCGACCTCGTCGCCATCGTGCGCGTGCACGAGCACGAGGAGCTCGCCGGGGTGGTGTCCGACGCCGTGAACAAGGTCCCGGGCGTCACCCGCACCGAGACCCTCATCGCCTTCCGCGCCTACTCCAGCAAGGACCTCGAGCAGGCGTTCGCCCTGGGCCTCGACGACTGACCCAGGGCACACCGGCGAACGACGACGGCGGTCCGGGGCCCCTTCAGCGCGGAAGGGACCACGGACCGCCGTCGTCCACGGGCGCGGCGCGAAGAGGCGCCGCCTCGTGGAGCTACTGCCGGATCAGGATCAGGCCGTCGGGATGATCAGGCCCGACGTCTGGGCCTTCGCGCGCGCCAGGCGCTCGGAGGCGTCGGCCCAGTTGACGATGTTCCACCAGGCCTTGATGTAGTCCGGGCGGACGTTGAGGTAGTCCAGGTAGTAGGCGTGCTCCCAGCAGTCGAGCAGCACGATCGGCGTGAGGCCCATCGGGATGTTGCCCTGCTGGTCGAAGAGCTGGACGACGACGAGCTTCTCGCCGAGCGAGTCCCACGCCAGGATGGCCCAGCCGGAGCCCTGCACGGTCGTGGCAACGGCCGTGAAGTGGGCCTTGAACTTCTCGAACGACCCGAAGTGCTCGTCGATGGCCGTGCCGATCTCGCCGGTCGGCTCGCCACCACCCTCCGGGGACATGTTGGTCCAGAAGGCGGAGTGGTTGACGTGACCGCCGAGATTGAACGCCAGGTTCTTCTCGAGCTGGTTGATCGAGCTCAGGTCGCCCTTGTCGCGCGCGTCGGCGAGCTTCTCCAGCGTCTCGTTGGCGACCTTGACGTAGGTCGCGTGGTGCTTGGAGTGGTGCAGCTCCATCACCTTCGCCGAGATGTGCGGCTCCAGAGCCCCGTAGTCGTAGCTCAGGTCAGGGAGCTTGTACTCAGCCATAGTGCGTAGTTCCTCCTCGGTGAGACGACGATGGCCCGACTCCCCCGCCCGCCGAGCGGGTGAGGAGCCGGGCCGTCGCTTGGGTTCCGCAGGTTGCTCAGTGCTCCTGCGAGTCTGTGCGGTCCGTGCGGCCGGAGCCGACGGCGGCCGGAGCGCCGTGTTCGGCGGCCTCGATCGCGTCGTGTTCGCCGTGGGCGTGTGCCGCCGCGAACTCCGCCGGCGTCACGGGCTCCACGCGGTCCTCGTAGAAGAACCGGGAAAGACCCTGCCAGCGCTTGTCCGCGCCGTAGCCCTTGCGCTTCACGCCGCGCGCGTCCATCTTCGGCTCGATCTCCAGCGGTGCCGGGGCGTCGTAGTTGACGCGCATCCAGCGTTCCTGGTCGTCCAGCGGCGTGTGGACCTCGATGTACTCGCCGTTGGCGTACCGCACGACGCGCCCGGACTCGTTCCCGTGCAGCACCAGTTCCCGGTCCTTGCGCTGCAGGCCGAGGCAGATGCGTTTGGTGATCACGAACGCCACCACCGGCAGCACGAAGAACAGGATCCGGAACGCCCAGGTGATCTGGTTGAGCGACATCCCGAAGTGCGTGGCGATGAGGTCGTTCGAGCCGGCGGCCGCCAGCAGGATGAACTCCGCGAGGAACGCGACGCCGAGGGCGGTGCGCACCGGGACGTTGCGCGGCCGGTCGAGCACGTGGTGCTCGCGCTTGTCGCCGGTGACCCGGGCCTCGAGGAACGGGTACACGATGAGGAACGTGAACAGGATACCGGGCACGATGACGGCCGGGACCAGGACGTTCATCGACAGCGTGTAGCCGAAGATCTCCCACTCGAAGCCCGGCCCCGGCATGAGCCGTAGCGAGCCCTCGAGGAACAGCATGTACCAGTCGGGCTGGGCGCCGGCGGACACCGGGGACGGATCGTACGGACCGTAGTTCCACACGTTGTTGATCGCCATCGTGGCGCCCATGAGCACCAGCACGCCGAAGACGATGAAGAAGTTGCCCGTCATCTTCGCCACGTAGACCGGGAGGGCCGGGTAGCCGACGACGTTCTTGTCGGTGCGGCCGCCGCCGGGGAACTGCGTGTGCTTGTGCAGCACCATGAGGAACAGGTGCAGCGCGATGAGTGCGACGATCAGCGCCGGGACGATGAGGATGTGCACCGTGAACAGGCGCGGGATGATGTGCTCACCCGGGAACTCGCCGCCGAAGATCATGTACGACATGTACGAGCCGACCACCGGGATCGACTTCACCACGCCGTCGGTGATGCGCAGGCCGTTGCCGGAGAGCACGTCGTCGGGCAGCGAGTAGCCGGAGAAGCCGGCCGCCAGGCCGAGGATCAGCAGGGTGAAGCCGACGAGCCAGTTCAGCTCGCGCGGCTTGCGGAACGCGCCGGTGAAGAACACGCGCATCATGTGCACGACGATCGCCGCCATGAAGATCAGCGCCGACCAGTGGTGGATCTGGCGCATCAGGAGGCCGCCGCGCACCTCGAACGACATCTCGACCGTGGAGGCGTACGCGACGGACACCGTCTGGCCGTGCGCCGAGGCCGGGTGCTCGCCGTGGTACTCGGTGAGCGCCATCGACGGCTCGAAGAACATCGTCAGGAAGACGCCCGAGATGAGCAGGGCGACGAAGCTGAACAGCGCGATCTCGCCGAGCATGAAGGACCAGTGGTCCGGGAAGACCTTGCGCGCGAACTCCTTGACCGCGCCACCGATGCTGGTGCGCTGGTCCAGGTAGTCCGCGGCCTTGCCCATGCGTGTCGTCGGCTCGGGAGCGGCCCCGGCCGTCGCGGTGTCGTGTGGGGTACTCACTTCAGACGCTCCCAGAAGCTCGGGCCGATGGGCTCGGCGAAGTCGTCCTGTGCCACGAGGTAGCCCTCGTCGTCGACGGTGATCGGCAGCTGCGGCAGCGGGCGCTTCGCCGGGCCGAACACCACCTTCGCACTGTCGGCCACGTCGAACGTGGACTGGTGACAGGGGCACAGCAGGTGGTGGGTCTGCTGCTCGTACAGCGCCACAGGGCAGCCGACGTGCGTGCAGATCTTGGAGTAGGCCACGATGCCGTCGTACGACCACTGCTCGCCCTCGGGCGACTGGTCCGACCTCAGTTCCTCCGGACGCACCCGCACCATGAGCACCACGGCCTTGGACTTCTCCGTGATCCACTCGTGAGTCTCACGGTACTCCTCCGTGGTCTCCGGGATCACGTGGAAGGCCGAGCCGATGTTCACGTCGCTCGCCTTGATGGGGCGGCCCGACGGGTCGATCGCGAGGCGGGTGCCCTTCTTCCACATCGTGTGCTTCAGCTTCGACACGTTCCAGTCACCGCCCACCGAGCCGATCAGCGGCACGGCGATGGTCAGCGGGAAGAGTGCCAGCGCCGAGAAGGCGGCGCCCTTGAGGAGGCCACGACGTCCGACGACGCCCGAGTCCTCCATGCCTTCGTTCAGGTCGCGCACCGCGTCCGAGCGAACCGCGTCGGAGCTGCGGATCGGGTGCCGGTCCTGGACCATCTCGGCGTCACCCATGAGGGCCTTGGCCCAGTGGATGCCCGCGATGCCGATGCCCAGCAGCGAGACGGCCATGCCGAGGCCGAGCAGCAGCGTCGACAGCCGCACGCTCTCGGTGGTCCCCTCCGGGGGCACCGCGACGTACGCCACGATCGTGCCGACGGCACCGAGGCAGGACAGCACGAACAGGAAGGTGATGATCCGCTCGTTGCGCTTGGCCGACCTCGGGTCGATGTCGGTGAGGCGCGGCTTGTGCGCCGGGACGCCGGGGTCCGTGAACTTGTCCGACGGGACGACCTCGGTGCTCGCGCCGGCCGTGGTCACCTCGGTCGAGGCGTCGTTGGGGTGGTTCTTGTCGCTCACGAGGACTTCGCTCCGATCCAGACTGCCGCTCCGATCAGCAGGCCCAGGCCGACGACCCAGGCCCACACGCCTTCGCTGACCGGGCCGAGGGCGCCGAGCGAGGCACCACCGGCGGAACCGTCGCGCTGCTCGACCAGGAAGGCGATGATGTCGCGCTTCTCGTCGGGGGTGATGTTGGCGTCGTTGAAGACCGGCATCGACTGCGGGCCGGTCTGCATCGCCTGGTAGATGTTGCGCTCACTGGTGTCGAACAGCGCCGGGGCGAACTTGCCCTCGCTCAGGGCACCGCCGGCCCCGATCGCGTTGTGACACATCGCGCAGTTGGTGCGGAACAGCGCCATGCCGTTCGAGGCGTCCCCGAGCTCGGCGTCGACCTGCTCGTCCGTCGGGATCGCCGGGCCGGGACCGAGCGAGGAGATGTAGGCGGCGAGCGCGGCGGTCTGCTCCTCGCCGAACTGCGGCGGCTTGGCCGGGGCCTGCGGGCCGCTCGCCTGCATCGGCATGCGGCCGGTCGACACCTGGAAGTCCACGGCGGCGGCGCCGACGCCGATCAGGGACGGCACGCCGTCCGAGCCCTCGGCGTTCGGGCCGTGACAGGTGGCGCAGTTCGCCTGGAAGAGCTTCTTGCCCGTCTCGATGTCCTCGGTGCTGACGGTCTCTGCCTGCGCCTCAGTGGGCGCCAGAGCGGCGTACACGCCGCCGGTGACCAGCAGCGCCATCAGCAGGAGCACGACCGGCGCCAGCCGGTGATGCCTGCGGGCGGCGAGTGCCTTCACGGATTGATCCTCGTCTCGTGCGTGAGTACTTGCATCTTCTCTTATGACGCCGTAGCGGCCCGCGATGTGACGTCCCGTGTCGGCACGACCGCGGCCGGGAGGGCGGCCAGGCCTACTGCAGGATGTAGATCACGAAGAACAGCGCGATCCACACCACGTCGACGAAGTGCCAGTAGTACGACACGACGATCGCGGTGGTGGCCTCGTGGTGCCCGAAACGTCGAGCGGCGA
This sequence comes from Myceligenerans halotolerans, assembly GCF_054782975.1. Classification (NCBI taxonomy): domain Bacteria; kingdom Bacillati; phylum Actinomycetota; class Actinomycetes; order Micrococcales; family Promicromonosporaceae; genus Myceligenerans; species Myceligenerans halotolerans. The sequence goes on along the minus strand of NZ_BAAGRL010000025.1, from coordinate 80,330 downwards.
ACGAGCGGCCGAGCAGGAACAGGAAGGCGATCAGACCGCCCACCACGTGAAGTCCGTGGAAGCCCGTGGTCAGGTAGAAGACCGAGCCGTACGGGCTGGACGAGATGGTGAGGCCGGCGTGCACCAGCTCCGCGTACTCCAGCACCTGGCCACCGATGAAGAACGCGCCCATGAGGTAGGTCAGCGCCATCCACTCGTGCATGCCCCAGGACCAGAACGCCCAGATGCTGCCCTTCCGCCGCGGCTGGAAGCGCTCTGCGGCGAGCACGCCCATCTGGCAGGTCACCGAGGAGAGCACCAGCACCGTGGTGTTGACCGCGGAGAAGGGGATGTTGAGCATGTCGGCCTGTGCCGCCCACTCCTCGGGCGGCAGGACCTGCCGCACCGTGAAGTACATCGCGAACAGTGCCGCGAAGAACATGAGCTCGCTCGCGAGCCAGACAATGGTCCCGACCGACACGGGGTTCGGGCGGTTCACTGTCACATGCTGATGGGTATGAGTGGCTGCAGCCGTTGCGGTCGACACGTCAGCCATTATGGCCGACATGGACCCCCGGTGATGACCGAGTGGGCCACCGAGCACGCGAAGAATGTCACAAAGCCATCACTTGGTGACGCGGGGAAGCACAGTGCCATGAAAACGTGGGTGGACCACCCTGCCGCCGAGGCATCCGATGTGCCACGATGCCGGGGGACCTGACCCGCGAGAGGATTCCCTTCGATGACTGACGTGACCACAGCTCCCTCCCCCGCGTCCGGGACGACGGCGGGCCGTACGACGCCGTCCGGCCCGGCTCCCCGGATCCTGCTGTACAGCGACGACCGCAGCGTGCGCGAGCAGGTGCGCCTCGCCGTCGGCCCCCGGATCTCCGCCGGCGCGCCGGAGATCGTCTGGCACGAGGTCGCCACCCCGGCCGCCGTCGTCGACTCCGCCGACCCCGGCCAGTGGGACCTGCTCGTGCTCGACGGCGAGGCCGACAAGGCCGGCGGCATGGGGTTGTGCCGCCAGGTGAAGAACGAGTGGTACGAGTGCCCGCCGGTGCTCGTGCTGACGGGGCGGCCCCAGGACTCGTGGCTGGCCTCCTGGTCGCAGGCCGACGCCACCGTGACCCGCCCGCTCGACCCCGTCACGGTGCAGGCCGCCGTGGCGAACCTGCTGTGAGCCAGGACAGCGCGATGACCGGCACGACGCCCGGGCCGGCGACCGAACCGACAACCCCCGCGACGACCAGCAAGGTGGCCGAGAAAGTGACCGACACAGCGACCGGCGAACCGACGATGGCGAGCCTGCTGGCCTCCCTGATGGCCGGTGAGGACCTGGGCAGGGAACGCGCGGCCTGGGCGATGGACCAGGTGATGACCGGTGAAGTCTCCCCCGTGCAGCTGGCCGGGTTCCTCGTGGCCCTGCGCGTCAAGGGCGAGACAGTCGACGAGCTCGGCGGACTCGTGGATTCCATGCTCGCGCACGCCACCCGCATCGAGGTGCCGGGGCCCACGGTCGACCTCGTCGGCACGGGCGGCGACCGCGCGCACACCGTCAACATCTCGACGATGGCGGCCGTGGTGCTCGCCGGGTGCGGGATCCGCGTGGTGAAGCACGGCAACCGGGCGGCGACGTCGTCGTCGGGGGCGGCGGACGTGCTGGAGCAGCTCGGCATCCGGCTGGACCACACGCCGGAGCGGGTGGCGCAGATCGCCCAGGAGGCGGGCATCACGTTCTGCTTCGCGATGGTGTTCCACCCGTCGATGCGGCATGCCGGCATCGCCCGCAAGGAGCTCGGCGTCCCCACGGCGTTCAACTTCCTGGGGCCGCTGACGAACCCCGCCCAGCCGCGCGCGACGGCGGTCGGCTGCGCGGACGCACGTATGGCGCCCCTCATGGCCGGTGTGTTCGCCGAGCGGGGCACGAACGCCCTGGTGTTCCGGGGCGACGAGGGCCTGGACGAGCTGGCCGCCACGGCCGGCACCACGATCTGGGAGGTGCGCAGCGGAGAGGTCCGGGAGCAGCGCCTGGACGCCGCGGCGGACCTGGGCATGACCCCCATCAAGATCGAGGACCTGCGCGGGGCGGACGCCGCCTACAACGCGGAGGTCGCCCGCCGGGTGTTCTCCGGCGAGGACGACGGCCCGGTCCGCGAGACCGTCCTGCTCAACGCGGCGGCCGCCCTGGTGGCCGACGGCACCCTGGAGGGCACGGCGTCGGGCTCCCTGACGGATCGCCTGAGGGCCGGCCTGGACCACGCGGCCCGCTCGATCGACACGGGCGCCACCCAGCGTGCCCTGGCCCGCTGGATCGAGGCGGCCCGGTAGCTCGCCGTCCTCGTACGGGCCGCGTGTGGTCGGTCTCTGCGTGAATGATCGGCAGATCGACGTGCCGATCATTCACGCAAGGACCGATCACGCCGGTGGCCGGCCGCGAGACCCGGTCCGGACGCGCGGAACCCCCACGAGCTCGCCGGCTCGTGGGGGTTCGGCTTACTACGGGTCAGTGCGCGTGCTGGCCGCGGGAGAACTCGAAGACCCAGCCCACCAGGGCGATGATGCCCAACGGGACCGCGATGCCCATGATCCACCAGCCCACGGCCATCGCGAGGAAGGCGAGCGCCGCGGAGGCGGCGATGGCCAGCGGCCACCAGCTCCACGGGGCGAACACGCCCTGGTCCCCGGCGCCGTCCTCGATCTCGGCGTTCCCCGAGTCCTCCGGGCGCTCGTCGATCCGCTTCGCCGTCAGCATCAGGTAGAAGCCGACCATGAAGACCATCGCGGCCACGAGGAGGATGCACAGCGTGCCGACGGGCTCCCAGCCCTCGGGCGTGTTGTACGTCCAGAACGCGTACACGGCGGCGGCCAGGAGGAACAGCGGTGCTCCGGCGATGAACAGCCTGGTCTCGATCTTCACTTGCCGTCCTCCTCGTCGCGCTTCTCGGCATCGCTGTCCTCGACGATGATCATCGTACTCTTCTCGGGCACGCCCGTTCCGGACAGCTTGCGCTCCTGGGCCTGGACGTCCTGGCCCCGCCGGTCCGCCTCGCCGTAGATGTTCATCAGCAGGCTGCGTTGGTACTCCGGGTGCTCCATCGCCGCGACCTCCGGGTGGTGCAGGTCGAAGGCCGGCGACTCGCTGCGGATGCGGGGCAGCGACGTGAAGTTGTGGCGCGGCACCGGGCAGGCCGTGGCCCACTCCAGCGAGCGGCCGTAGCCCCACGGGTCGTCCACGGTGACCTTGGGCGCGTTGCGCGCCGTCGTGTACACGTTCCAGAGGAACGGCAGAGTCGAGGCCGCCAGGATGAACGCGCCGATCGTGGACACCTGGTTCGCGATCGTGAAGCCCTCCTCCGGCATGTAGTCCGCGTAACGGCGCGGCATGCCCCATACACCCAGCCAGTGCTGGATGAGGAACGTCATGTGGAAGCCGACGAACAGCATCCAGAAGTGCAGCTTGCCGAGGCGCTCCGACAGCATCTTGCCCGTCATCTTGGGCCACCAGAAGTAGAAGCCCGCGAACATCGCGAAGACCACCGTGCCGAACACCACGTAGTGGAAGTGCGCCACGACGAAGTACGAGTCGGACAGCGAGAAGTCCAGTGCCGGGCTCGACAGGATGATGCCCGTCAGGCCGCCGAAGAGGAACGTCACGAGGAACCCGATGCTCCACAGCATCGGTGTCTCGAACGTGAGTTTCCCTCGCCACAGCGTGCCGATCCAGTTGAAGAACTTCACGCCCGTCGGGACGGCGATGAGCATCGTCATGAACGCGAAGAACGGCAGCAGTACCGCACCCGTCACGTACATGTGGTGCGCCCACACGGTCACGGACAGCGCGGCGATCGCGATGGTCGCGTAGACCAGGCCGACGTAGCCGAAGATCGGCTTCCGGGAGAAGACCGGGAGGATCTCCGAGACGATGCCGAAGAACGGCAGGGCGATGATGTACACCTCGGGGTGCCCGAAGAACCAGAACAGGTGCTGCCACAGCAGAGCGCCGCCGTTCTCCGGGTTGAACACCTGCGCGCCGAGGCGGCGGTCGGCACCGAGCGCGAACAGCGCGGCGGCCAGCGGCGGGAACGCCATCAGCACCAGGAGGCTGGTGACCAGCGTGTTCCAGGTGAAGATCGGCATCCGGAACATCGTCATGCCCGGCGCGCGCATCGTGATGATCGTGGTGATGAAGTTGACGGCGCCGAGGATGGTGCCGAAACCGGCGAGCGCGAGCCCGAAGACCCACAAGTCTCCACCGAGCCCCGGACTGAAGGTCGTCGACGACAACGGCGCGTAGGCGAACCAGCCGAACGAGGCGGCACCCTGCGGAGTGAAGAACCCGGCCGAGGCGATGAGGCCGCCGAACAGGAACAGCCAGTACGCGAACATGTTCAGCCGCGGGAACGCGACGTCGGGGGCGCCGATCTGCAGCGGCATGATGACGTTCGCGAAGCCCGCGAACAGCGGGGTGGCGAACAGCAGCAGCATGATCGTGCCGTGCATGGTGAAGAGCTGGTTGTACTGCTCCTTGCTCTGCACCAGCTGGATTCCCGGCTCGTACAGCTCGGCGCGGATGATCAGTGCCATCAGGCCGCCGAGGCAGAAGAACAGGAACGACGTGATCAGGTACATGTACCCGATCGTCTTGTGGTCGGTGGACGTGACCCAGCTGATCACGACCTTGCCGAAGGACTGCCGGTCCTCGCGCAGACCGGGGACCGCGTCCGCGTGGGTTGCGGTGGCCATCAGTGCTCAGCCTCCTCGGCGTCGATGGGACCCTGCTCACGGACGAGGTCGAGCCCGAGCTCGCCCTCCTGGCCCGCGGCGCGCAGCTCGTCCATGTGCGCGTCGAACTCCGCCTCGGAGACGACCTTGACGTTGAAGAGCATGCCGGAGTGGAACTCACCGCAGAGCTCGGCGCACTTGCCGGCGTACGTGCCCTCACGCGTGGGGGTCACCTGGTAGTAGTTGGTGTGGTGCGGGATCATGTCCTCCTTGTAGAGGAACGCGGGGATCCAGAAGGAGTGGTTCACGTCCCGCGAGTCGAGGCGGAACTCGACCGTCCTGCCCACCGGCAGGTACAGCGTGGGCGCGTCGACGTCGGTGCCGGGCTCGCCGTCGACCAGCTTGTCCTCGGTCACGCTGCCCGGGTCGTCCTCGTGCTCGCCGTACTCGTAGACGCCCTCGTCCAGGTAGTTGAAGTCCCAGCTCCACTGCTTGCCGATGACACCGATGTGCACCTCGGCCTCGGTCTCGGGCTCCGTGATCGTCGTCATGACACGGTCGGTGTGCCAGAACAGCGCCAGGACCATCAGGGTCGGCACCACGGTGTACATGATCTCGAGCGGCATGTGGTAGCGGGTCTGCACCGGCAGGCGATGGTCGTCGCGGCGCTTGCGGTACGCGGCGATGCACCACAGCATCAGGCCCCACGTGATCACGCCCACGGCGAGGGCAGCCACCCACGAGCCCACCCACAACTGGGTGATGTCGGCGGTCTGGTTCGTCACCTCCCCGCCCTCATAGCCGGGAAGATAACCGCGCTGCACGGTTTCACTGGCGCAACCGGTGGCCAGCCCCGCGACGACGACGGCGAGTGCCGACGCACGCAGAGCGGCCCGCCTGGTGCGGGTCGAGGGCTTCGAGTGCAAGGGTGGCCTTTCACGTCTCGTCCGGCGGTGCGTACCGGCGCACGACCACGACGTGCACCCGGGCTCCACGCAGAACCATCTGATACGTCGCAGCCTAGCGCGCCGAGAGTGCTCGCGATGACTCACAGGGCCCGGGGCAAGTGTGACGAGTCACGCACTCGGAGGGCCCGGCCCTCGCCGTTCGGACACACATGCTTCACGTGTCAGAACGTCGCGGTCGGCGCAGCCGCACCGTCAGCGTCCAGACGCCGTCGGACTCGGTCACCGAGACCGTTTCGTGGCCCCGCATCCGCGCCCAGGCGGGCACGTCGTGCTGTGCGGCGGGGTCCGTCGAGAGCACCGAGACCTCCGTCCCGGCCGGGAGTTCCTTCGCCCGCGCGGCCAGCCGGATCACGGGCAGCGGACAGCGCAGCCCGCGAGCGTCGACGATCTCCTGCGCGACGTCCGCACCGCCGCCGTCGGCACGCCCGCCACGGTCCGGCGTCGACCCCTGACCGCCTGGTGTTCCCGGACCGTCCGGCGTAGTCCCCCGGCCGTCCGGTGTCCCCGGATCGCCTGGCGCCTTCAGCCCGTCCGGCGTCGTCCCCGGACCGTCCGGCGACGCCGGACCCGCACCACCCGGTACCGGCACGTCCCCTGCGCTCACAGCCCCCGCACCCCCAGCGCGTCGCGCACGCGTTCCACCGCCGGTGCCAGCGCGGCGAGGAATCGTTCGACGTCCGCCTCCGACGTGCCGCGGTCCAGCGCGATCCGCACGTTGCCGTGCGTGAGCACCCCCATCGCCGCGAGCACGTGCGACGGCTCGAGCGTGCTCGCCGTGCAGGCCGAGCCGGAGCCGACGGCGAAGCCCTGCCGGTCCAGCTCCGTGACCAGCGCCTCGCCGTCGACGTAGAGGAAGGAGAACGTGACGACGTGCGGGAGGCGGCTGTCGGGGTCGCCCACGACCTCTACGTCGGGCACGCGGGCGACGGCCGCGCGGATCCGGTCCACCAGTTCCCGGCGGCGCGCACCGGCGGCGGCGAGGTCCGCCTGGACCGCCTCCAGCGCAACCGCCGACGCGAACGCGAGCGGCACGCTCACCCCGCCAGGAGCCCAGGGCTCAGGGTCCTCCGGGCCGACGTCGGGCAGCCGCACCCGTCCGCGCGCGGCCAGCACGCCGACGCCGGCCGGGCCACCCCAGTCGGCGGGGTCGGCCGCGAGCAGGTCCCACGTGCCGGGCACGCGCGTGTGCCCGAGGCTCGCTCCGGCGTCGACCAGCAGGGGGACGCCGGCCGCGCGGGCGGCGTCGTGCACCTGCTCGACCGGCTGGACCGTGCCGACCTCCCCGTTGGCGTGCTGGAGCACGGCCAGCGCGACGCCGGGGCGGCGCACCGCCGCGGCGAAGGCGTCCGCGTCCGCGCGGCCGAGCCGGTCGACGGCGACGGTCTCGCGCTCCCCCGCGGCGTCGGCGGCGTGCAGCACCGCCGCGCGCTCGGTCGCGCCCACGACGATCCGGTTCCCGGTACGACGCCGGCCCGCCGCGCCCGCGGTGACGGCACGGTGCAGGGCCGCCGTATGACCGTGCGTGAAGCGGACCTCCTCCGTGCGCGCCCCGAGTACGGCGGCGACCGCCTCGCGGGCTCCGTCGAGCAGCCGTGCCGCCCGGCGCCCCTCGGCGTGCAGGCGGCGGGGGTCGGCCCAGCCGTCCTCGAGCGCCTGGAGCAGCGCCTCACGGGCGAGCGGGTGCCAGGGCGCCCGGCCTCCGTTGTCGAGGTGGACGCGGGGTGGTGCGGGGCTGTCCATACGGCCATCCTCCCTGACTGCGCTCCCGCCCTGTGCGGTCGGACGGTCCCTTGTCGGATGATCGACTCCCCGAGCGGCCGGCTGCTCGACGAAGAGCCCACCACCCGACAACGGGTTGCCGGCGCGCACGCGTCGCCCTGCGCGACGGGTGACACGTCGGACGGACGACGACGGCGGCCGCCGGTTCCCGGAGGAACCCGCGACCGCCGTCGTGCGAAGAGTGCGGCTGTCGGATCTCAGCCCTCGAATCGCCTCGTCAGCTGAACGAACCGCCGCACGCGCAGGCGCTGCCGGCGTTCGGGTTGTCGATCGTGAAGCCCTGCTTCTCGATGGTGTCCGCGAAGTCGATGGTGGCGCCCTCGAGGTAGGGGACGCTCATCTTGTCGACGACGACCTCGACACCGTTGTAGTCGCGCAGCGCGTCCGCCTCGAGCAGACGCTCGTCGAAGTACAGCTGGTAGATCAGGCCGGAACAGCCACCGGGCTGCACGGCCACGCGGAGACGCAGGTCGTCGCGTCCCTCCTGCTCGAGCAGACTGCGCACCTTGTCGGCCGCGAAGTCGGTGAGGTTCACGCCGTGGGTGGCGATTTCGGAGGCGGTCTCGGTCATCTCTGCTCCAGCTCCTGCTCTGGCGCGCGGGTGCGCAGCCTTGGCGGTCTTCTCGTGGGCTCGTAACACCGGCCCGTCTCGTTCTGTTCCCGATCCTACGCCGGGATCCGCGGGGCCTCCGTGACGGGTGTCACTTCCGCCGGCCGGGACCGGCGGCCGGTCGCCGAGCGGCCCGCCCCTCCTCGCCGGGAGGTCCGTGGGTGGCGTCCGGCCGACCGGCCCCCGCTCCGACGCCGAACGGTGCCGTGCCGGACGGGTCTCGGCCGTCATGCCCATCCCGGCGTCCACGACCGGGCGACGCGCGCGACGTCCGATCCCGCGATCTCGTGGGCGCCGCTGATCCCGGCCGACGCCAGTTCCCGGCGTGTCACCTCCACCCGCTCCGCGAGCGCCACGACCGGGACGCCGTGCGGCCCGGCCGAGGCGGCGGCTTCGGCGACCGGGCCGGTCCGGAGACTGCCGGCGTCGAGCACGGCGACGTGTGCGGCGACGACGTCGGCCATGGCCGCGATCTCGGAGAGCCTGGCCGCCTCACCGGCTGGTAGGGCGGAGCGCGGGGCGGGCGGGCCCGGTGGCTCGGGCTGCGGGACGCCGACGCCGAGTCGGGCACCGGCGACGACGACGGGCGCCGGGTGCTCGCCACCAGGCCCGGGGCGGCCGTCGGGCGAGGTGCCCGGGTGTATCTCGTTCGGCATGACCGGCGCGACGCCGACTCCGTGCGCCTCGGCGGTCGCCCCCGGCACCGCGCGGCACCATGCCTCGGCCAGGTCCCTGGCCCGGTCCGCCCCCTCGGCGATCACCACAACATGCATGCCCTGAGGCTATCCCCGGCTGCCCCCTCGCAGTTCGCCGTGTGGTCGGTGGTTCGTCGTGTGATCGGCAGTCCGGACTGCCGGTCACACGACGAACCACCGACCACACGGCGAACTGCCGATCACGCGAGCGGCCGTCCGGACAGGCTGTGGGTAACGGGCCGGGAGTGGTTGGGGCTGTGTGATCATGGATTCGTGAGCACCCTGCTGGAGAACTTCCGCGAGCCCGCGTCCTCCCCGCTCCTGCTGCTGGGGCAGGGGCGGGACCTGAGTTCGGAGCGCGGTGTCGAGTGTCCCGGCGATCTGCCGGCACCGAGCGACCCCGATCTCGTCGAGCGCGCCCGCGCGGCGCGCGCCGCCCTCGGCCAGAGGGCGTTCGTCCTGGGCCACCACTACCAGCGTGACGAGGTCATCGACTTCGCCGACGTCACCGGCGACTCCTTCAAGCTCGCGCGCGAGGCGGCGGTACGCCCCGAGGCCGAGTACATCGTGTTCTGCGGCGTGCACTTCATGGCGGAGAGCGCGGACATCCTCACCTCGGACGCGCAGCAGGTCGTGCTGCCGGACCTGGCGGCGGGCTGTTCCATGGCGGACATGGCGGAGATCGGTCAGGTCGAGGAGGCCTGGGCCGTGCTGCAGGACCTGGGCGTGGCCGGGGACACGATTCCCGTGACCTACATGAACTCCTCGGCCGCGATCAAGGCGTTCACCGGGCGGCACGGCGGCACGGTGTGCACGTCGTCGAACGCGGAGGTGGCGCTGCGCTGGGCGTTCGACCAGGTGGGCGGCACGAAGGGCGTCGACGGCACGGGCAAGGTGCTGTTCCTGCCGGACCAGCACCTGGGGCGCAACACCGCGGTGCAGCAGCTGGGCCTGTCTCTGGAGGACTGCGTCGTCTTCGACCCGCGCAAGCCCGACGGCGGCCTGACGGCGCAGGAGCTCCGCGACGCGCGGATGATCCTGTGGCGTGGCCACTGCTCGGTGCACGGGCGGTTCTCGGAGCAGAACGTGACGGACATCCGGGCACAGGTGCCGGGCGTCAACGTGCTGGTGCACCCGGAGTGCAAGAACGAGGTCGTCACGGCCGCCGACCACGTGGGCTCCACGGAGTACATCATCAGGATGCTGGACGCGGCCGAGCCCGGCTCTTCCTGGGCCGTCGGCACGGAACTCAACCTCGTGCGCCGGGTGGCGCGCGAGCATCCCGACCTCCAGGTGCACTACCTCGACAAGACGGTGTGCTTCTGCTCCACTATGAATCGGATCGACCTCCCGCACCTGGTGTGGGCGATGGAGTCGCTGGCGGCGGGCCGGATGGTGAACCGGATCGTGGTCGACGCCGACGACGCGCACTGGGCACGGGTGGCGCTCGATCAGATGCTGGCGCTGCCGGGGAGCTGATCCGGACCCGGGTCCGCCCGTGTCGGGCGGGACACAACACCACAGACGGCGGCCGCCGGGCGCCCGGCGGCCACGGAACTCCGACGAGGAAGTGCGGGATGCGATGAGCAGCAACGGCGGGCTGCGGGTCGGGATCTTCGTTTTCGACGGCGCGGAGGAGCTGGACGTCGTCGGCCCCTTCGAGGTGCTCTCGGTCTGGGCGGACCACTCCGGTCTGCGGCCGACGGTGTCGACGTTCTCGTGGGACGGCAACGGCGTGCGGCTGGCCCGCGGCCTGCGGGTCGTCCCCTCTCGTTCGGCCGACGACGTCGGGCCGCTGCACCTGCTCGTCTATCCGGGCGGCATCGGCACCCGGGAGCTCGTCGATCAGCCGCACCACCTGGACTGGCTGCGCGCGATGCGGAAGCAGACGGCGGTGGTCGCCGGCGTGTGCACCGGCGCGCTCCCCCTGGCCGCGGCGGGAATCCTCGCCGGGCGGGTGGCCACGACGCACCACGACAGCTTCGACGAGCTGGTGCAGCTCGACCCGAGCATCATGATCGACACGGAGGCCCGGTTCGTGGACGACGGCGACGTCGTCACCTCGGCGGGCGTGGCCGCCGGGATCGACATGGCGCTGCACCTGGTCTCCCGTCTGGAGACGCCGGCCGTCGCGCAGGCGGTGCGGCGCGTCATCCAGTACGAAGGGGCGGCCGAGCCGTGGTTCGGCGGGACGCCGGGTCCACGCGGGACGCTCGGCACCGGAAGTACCTAGTACTGGTGGTGCTGGGTATAGCCTCCTTCCTATGACTCGGATGTTGCAGCTCGCGTGGACCGGGATCTTTCCCCGGAAGCAGGTTCCCGGCCGCTCGCTCCTGGACCCGTCCGTCTGCACGATGCGCGTCCTGCCGCAGGACCTCGACCTGCTGATGCATGTCAACAACGGCTCGTACCTGCAGCTCATGGACGTGGCCCGGTTCCGGCACGTGGCCGAGATGGGCGGGGCGGTGCTGGGCCGCGAGAAGAAGTTCGGCGCCGTCGTGGCGGCGTCGACCATGAAGTACCGGCGGTCGCTGAAGCTGTTCGACAGGTTCGAGCTCACCACCCGCGTGCTCGGCTGGGACGAGCGCTGCTTCTACATGGAGCAGGTGTTCACGCGGCGGGAGAAGCTCTGCGCGCGGGGCATCGTCGCCACGCGGTTCCTGCACTCGCGGACGAACGACCGCATCGCGCCGGCGACGGTGGTCGAGTGGCTGGCGGAGGCGTACGGCCTGGCGAGCCCGCCGGAGAGCCCGGCACTGCCCGACGACGTCGCCGCGTGGGCCCGCGTCATCGACGTGGCCCCCCGCGGGCAGGTCACCGCCTGACCCAGCAGCCCGGCCGCGCCCGGGGGCCGGCCCGCCCCGTTTCAGCCTGGCCAGCTCCCGGAGGCCCACCGCGGCCGGTCCGGCGAGGCCTTCCCGAACCGCCGGGCCGCGCCCGCCGGCCCCACCGCGCCGCCCATGGGGTGGTGGATCCATGAGGCTGCCTTCAGACCATGAGGCTGCTTACGCCCCAGGCCTCTGAAGCGTAAGCAGCCTCATGGTCGTCGGCAGCCGGCGTCGGCAGCCGGCAGCTGGCGGTCGGCAGCCGGCGTCGGCAGCCGATCGGCGGGTCAGAGGCCCTTGGCGACGTTGCTCAGGAGCAAGGCCTCCGCCAGGACCACCTTCTCGAGCTCGCCGAGGTGGACCGACTCGTTCGCGCCGTGCGCGCGCGAGTCCGGGTCCTCGACGCCGGTGACGAGGATCGCCGCGTCCGGGAAGACCTCGAGCAGGTCGGCGATGAACGGGATCGAGCCGCCCACGCCGATGTCGACCGGCTCGGTCCCCCACGCCGTCGCGAACGCGTCGCGCGCCGCGCGCATCGCGGCCGAGTCGCCCGGGGCGAGGAACGGCTTGCCCGTCTCCTTCAGGGTCCACATCACCTTCGCGCCGAACGGCGCGTTCGCGAGGATGTGCTTCTCGAGCGCCTGCGCGGCGGCGTCCGGGTCCTGTCCCGGCGCGAGCCGCAGCGACACCTTGGCGCGTGCGCTCGGCGTGATGGTGTTCGACGCCTGGCCCACCGGCGTCGCATCGATGCCGAGGACCGCGAGCGCCGGCTTGCACCACAGCCGCCCGGCGATCGAGCCGGTCCCGGCGAGCTCGACGCCCGGCAGCAGTGACGAGTCCGCGCGGAAGTCGTCCTCGGAGTAGTCGACCGCGGGCTCGGGCGCGCTCACCAGGCCCTCGATGGCCACGTTCCCGGCGTCGTCGTGGAACGTCGCGACGACGCGGCTCAGCAGCGTGAGGGCGTCCAGCACCGGGCCGCCGAACATGCCGGAGTGCACGGCGTGCTCCAGGACCTCGACCTCGACGTACCCGTCGACCAGGCCCCGCAGCGACGTCGTCAGCGCCGGGACGCCGATCTTCCAGTTCATCGAGTCGGCCACGACGATCACGTCGGCGGCGAGCAGGTCCCGGTACTCCTCCAGGAACGCACGGAACGACGGCGACCCGTCCTCCTCCTCGCCCTCGACGAACACGGTGACGCCGCAGGCGAGGTCCTCGCCGAGGGTGCGCAGGGCGCCGAGGTGGGCGATGAGCCCGGCCTTGTCGTCGGCGGCGCCGCGGCCGTACAGGCGCTCGCCCACCCGGGTGGGTTCGAACGGTTCGGTGTCCCAGGTCGCCGCGTCGCCCGGGGGCTGGACGTCGTGGTGCGCGTACAGCAGCACCGTGGGTGCGTCCTCGGGGGCGGGGCGGCGCGCCACGACGGCGGGGGCGCCGTCGGACCCGTCCGGCTTGCGGGCGCGCAGGATCCGCACGTCCGGCAGGCCGGCGTCCCGCAGCAGTGCGGCGACGGCGTCGGCCGATGCCGCGACGTGGGCCTGGTCGAAGCCCGAGAACGCGACGCTCGGGATGCGTACGAGCGACTCGAGGTCGGTCCGCAGTGCGGGGAACAGGTCGGCGACGCGCTCGCGCAGCGCGGTGGCGTCGGCGGGCGCGGTGGAAGGGGTGATCGGTTCAGTCACGCGGCCCACGGTACCCGCGGCGGGTCCGACAGCGACTACGATTGTTCGGTGTTCTCCCGCAGCAAGTCCACCAACTCTGACGTGACCCCGGTCGGCGAGACCCCGGACGAGGTGACCGGCCGGCCGGCGTCGGGCAAGGGCCGCGCCACGCCGAAGCGCAAGGAGGCGGAGGCCGCGAACAAGCGCCCGCTGGTACCGGACGACCGCAAGGCGGCGCGCCAGGCCGCGCGGGAGAAGGACCGCAAGGCCCGCGACCTCGCGATGGCCGCCATGCAGAACCCGGCCGACGCGAAGATGGCGAAGCACCTGCCGCCCCGGGACCAGGGACAGGTCAAGGCCTACGCGCGCGAGCACGTCGACGCGCGCTGGAACCTCGGCGAGTTCTTCCTGCCGGTCGCGATCGTCATGCTGCTGGGCTCGTTCCTCGCGAGCCAGCTGGCCGAGCTCACCATCGTGCTGTTCGTCGGGATGTACGGCTTCCTGTTCCTCACCATCGCCGACGCGGTGGTCATGTGGCGGGGCCTGAAGAAGCGCCTGCTGGCGAAGTTCGGCGAGGTACCGGGCGGGACGATGATGTACGCGGTCTCCCGCTCCTACCAGATCCGCCGCTCCCGCCTGCCCCGGCCCCTCCACAAGAAGCACGGAAACTTCCCGAGCTGACGCCCCGGGGGCGGGAGCCGGGCGGCCGTCCCTCAGGGCGGCGCTGCCCGGCCCGCCGCCGAGGCAGCCCCGTCAGGCGACCCGCTGCTGCGGGGCGCCCTCCGCCGTCCGGGCCGGGTCGCGCTCCACGACTCCGTCCAGGGCCTCGTCGATCTTCTTCATCAGCTCGGCCGGGATCTGCACACCCGACGCCTTGACGTTCTCCGCGACCTGCTCCGGGCGGGAAGCGCCCACGAGCGCCGCCGCCACGTTGTCGTTCTGCAGCACCCACGCCACGGCGAGCTGTGCCATGGTCAGGTCCAGCTCGTCCGCGATCGGCCTGAGGTTCTGCACGGCGGCCAGGACGTCGTCCTTCATGAAGCGCGAGATCATCCTGGCCCCGCCCTTCTCGTCCGTCGCGCGCGAGCCGGCCGGCGGCTCCTGGCCCGGCACGTACTTGCCGGACAGCACGCCCTGCGCGATGGGCGACCAGACGATCTGGGAGATGCCGTTCTCCTCCGACGCCGGGACCACCTCGTCCTCGATGACCCGCCACAGCATGGAGTACTGCGGCTGGGACGAGATGAGCTGGAAGCCCAGGTCCTTCGCCAGCGCCGCACCCGCGCGGATCTGGTCCGCCGTCCACTCCGAGACGCCGATGTACAGCGCCTTGCCCTGCCGGACGATGTCCGCGAACGCCTGCATCGTCTCCTCGAGCGGCGTCTCGGTGTCGTAGCGGTGGGCCTGGTAGAGGTCCACGTAGTCCGTGCCGAGCCGGGTGAGGGACCCGTTGACGGACTCCATGATGTGCTTGCGCGACAGGCCCGTGTCGTTGGGGCCGCCCGGGCCGGTGGGCCAGTAGACCTTCGTGAAGATCTCCAGTGACTCGCGGCGCTCGCCCTTCAGGGCGTCGCCGAGGACCTGCTCCGCTTTCGTGTTGGCGTACACGTCGGCGGTGTCGAACGTGGAGATGCCGGCGTCGAGCGCGGCGCGCACGCACTGCGTCGCGATGTCGTTCTCCACCTGCGAACCGTGGGTGAGCCAGTTTCCGTACGTGATCTCCGTGATCTTGAGACCGCTGTTTCCGAGGTACCGGTAGTTGACCATGCCAGCACCCTATGACCACCCCACGGCCCTGCTCGAATCGAATCGACGCGGTTGCGCGTCAAGGGAACACACCCCCCGCCCGGCCGGTTGTCCACAGCGATGAGCACCCACACGTCCCCGCAGCTCTCCGTCCTCGACCTGGTCCCGGTGCGCACCGGCCAGAGCAGCGCCGAGGCGCTCGCCGCGTCCCTCGACCTGGTCACGCTCGCGGACCGGCTCGGCATGACCCGCTACTGGTTCGCGGAGCACCACAACATGCCGGGCGTGGCGGCCTCCTCCCCGCCGGTCATGATCGCCGCCGCGGCCGCCCGCACGGAGCGCGTCCGCGTCGGCTCGGGCGGCGTGATGCTGCCGAACCACGCGCCGCTCGTCGTCGCCGAGCAGTTCGCGGCGCTCGAGGCGCTCGCCCCCGGCAGGATCGACCTCGGTCTCGGCCGCGCGCCCGGCAGCGACCCGGTGGTCTCGTCCCTGCTGCGCTCCTCGGGTCCGACGGCGGACGTGGAGCAGTTCCCGCAGCACGTGACGGACATCCTGACGATGATGCGGCCCGACGGCGCGCGCCTGCGCCTCACGTCCGGGAACCTCTACGACGTGCGCGCCACCCCGGCCGCCGCCGGCTCCCCCGACGTCTGGCTGCTCGGGTCCAGCGACTACTCGGCGCGGCTCGCCGCCGAGCTCGGCCTGCCCTACGTCTTCGCCAACCACTTCGCCGGCCAGGGCATGGAGCAGACCGTGCGGCTCTACCGGGAGAACTACACGCCCAGCGAGGCGCACCCCGTCCCGCGCACCTTCCTCACGATCAACGCCGTCGTCGCGGACACCGCCGACGAGGCCCGCGAGCGCGCACTCCCGCAGCTGCGCGCCTTCGCCCGGATGCGCACCGGCCGCGCCATGCGCCCCGTCGAGACCGTCGAGGAAGCCCTGGCCGACAGCCCGGACCACGTCATGGCACGCACCATCGAGGCGTTGTCCGAGCGCTGGCTCATCGGGGACGCCGCCTCGGCGGCCACCGAACTGCGCCGCCTCGCCGCGGCCCACGGCGTGGACGAGGTGATGGTCGTCCCGGCCGCCGGGTCCCGCAAGTCCGAACCCCTGGACACCACCCCGGGCCGCGCCCGCACCCTGGAACTCCTGTCCAAGACCCTCGCCGCCTGACCGCAGCCCCGGCCCAGACCCAGGCCCAAGCCCAAGCCCAAGCCCAAGCCCAAGCCCAGACCATCCCACTGAGGGCAGTTCAGCAGGGCTTCGAATCCATTCAAGAGGCGCCGAAAGGTCCGCGCGACCCTGCTGAACCAGGATCAGCACTTGGCTGAGAGAGCCGGCCGGTGCCTGCCTGCCGGCCCGGTCAGCGGAGCCGGTGCCAGGCTCGCACCAGGCGCGGGACCGCCTCGTCCAGGACGTCCGGGGTGTGGGGGAAGGTGAGGCGGATCCGGTCCCGGGAGGAACCGTCCGGCGTGAAGGTCGGACCGGCGTTCACCATCACCCCCTCCGCCGCGGCGGCCGCCGCGAAGGCGTGCGCCACCGGTCTGCCCAGGTCCGCCCAGACGAACTGACCGCCCCCGGGCAGCGGCACCTCCCACGGCAGCTCCGCGCGCAGCGCCCGCACCATCTGGTTCCGGCGCTCACGGATCCACACGCGCCGCCCGGGCAGGATCTCGTCGCGGAGCCCGATCAGGTCCGCCGCGACGAGCTGCTCCATCACGGCGGTCGCGATGTCCGTGCTCTGCCTCGTGCGCACCAGCCGCGCGACGACGTCCGGGTGCGCCCGGATCCAGCCGATCCGCAGCCCGCCCCAGAACGCCTTTGACGTCGACCCCACCGTGATCAGGCGCGACGAGCTCCCGTCGCCGTCGAACGCGGGATTCGCGTCCGGCGGCCCGGACAGCGCCAGGTCCGTCAGCGTCTCGTCCGCGAGGACGGTCACCCCCGTCCGCTCGGCGATCTCCCGCACCGCGACCCGTTCCGCGGCCGACAGGGAGGTCCCGGTGGGGTTGTGGTGGTCCGGGATGAGGAACACCAGCCGCGCCCCGGTACGCCGCACCGCGGACTCCAGCAGCTCTACGTCCAGGCCGTCGTACCCGGCGGGGACACCGACCAGCCGGGCCCCGGCCTCGCGCAGCGTGTCCAGCGCGTGGAAGTACGTCGGCGACTGCACGACGGCGGTGTCCGCCCGCTTCAGCACGGTGCGGACCACCAGGGAGATCGCGTTCTGCGCGCCGGTCGTCACGAGCACCTGGTCCGGCGTGGTCGGCACCCCGCGCTCGCGGTACCGCGCGGCCACGGCCTCCCGCAGGGGCGCGAGGCCGTACGGCGCGTACCCGCCGTGCGCGAGATGCTCGGGCAGCGCGGCCAGGGCCCGCTCGAACGCGGGCCCCACCTCCGGCACGGCGGGCGCCGTCGCCTGGTTCAGCAGGATCAGGCGTCCGACGCCGGACGGCACGCCCGGGCCTGCTCCCCTGCGCGGGGCCAGCGGGTCGCCGAGCGTGGCGGCGGCATCGGGCACGGCGACGTCGCCACCCGCCGGCGCCTCGGCGAAGCTGGGCATCAGCGTCACCGTGCCGGAGCCGACCCTGCTGGTGGCGAACCCGAGATCACGAAGCCGGCGGTACGCGGCCGCCGTCGTCGTCCGGGAGACGCCCAGGATCGGGGCGAGCTCACGTTCCGACGGCAGCCGCGTCAGCGGCGCGATCGTTCCGGCCAGGACGGCGGCGCGCAGGGCGTCGGACAGGGCGGTGTACGCGGGGCCACCCGCGTGCCAGGTACCGAGCAGCCGTGCGGTGGCGGCGGCAGAGAGGTGCCGGTGTGCGGCCGGTGCGATCGACATGGGGCCACTCTCCCCTGATTGGCTATGGAGTACAAGACCAATTTGACGGAAGCTGAGCACATGACTGAACGAACCACCCTCCCCGGGCCGCCGCGGGCCGCCGAGACCGGGGCCTGGGCCGGCACACCGCGCTTCGGACCCGTCCGGCGCGCCACGCAGCTCGTGCTGGGGCTGGGCCTGTTCACCTTCTCGATGGCGATGATCATCCACTCCGGGCAGGGCAACACCCCCTGGGACGTGCTGCACGAAGGGCTCGTGCAGGTCACCGGGCTGTCGTTCGGCTGGATCGTCCTGATCGTGAGCGTCGCGGTGCTGGCCTGCTGGATCCCGCTGCGCCAGAGGCCCGGGATCGGCACGATCGCGAACGCCCTGATCATCTCGCTGGCGATCGACCCGTCGCTGGCACTCCTGGACCGGCTGGCGCCCGACCCCGGCCTGCTCGCCGCCGTGCTGCTCGCGCTCTCGGGGATCGTGCTCAACGGCGTCGCGACGGCCGCGTACATCGGCGTGCGGCTCGGCCCGGGCACCCGTGACGGCCTGATGACCGGGCTCGTGGGGCGGACGGGATGGCCGGTCTGGCGGATCCGGACGGGGATCGAGACCGTCGTGGTGATCACCGGGATCCTGCTCGGCGGCACGTTCGGCTGGTCGACGGTCCTGTTCGCCCTGGCGATCGGGCCTGTGGTGCAGTGGTCCTCCTGGAAGTGGCTGGCGCCGCGCGGGCTGGTGGGCTGAACCCGGGCGCGCTCCACGCCCCCCCCGGCGCGTGCCCGACGGCAGTGGCAGTGGGCGCCGGGCCGCCGCCGGGAAGAATCGGCCGACGCGCGCGGTTGCGCACGTCATGACCGTGGAGATGTTGCAAGGCCCGCCGCCGGCCGCTGACCGCAGAATCCTGTTCGTCCTGGGCAGCGCGCGCCAGGGCGGGAACTCGGAGGCGCTCGCGCGGCACGCCGCGGCCGGCCTGCACCCGGACGTGCGGCAGGAGTGGATCCGGCTCAGCGACCTCGACATCCCGCACTTCGAGGACGTCCGCCACTCCGGCGACGGCACGTATCCCGAGCCCGTCGGCGACGTCGCCACCCTCTGGGAGGAGACGCTGGCGGCGACCGATCTCGTCGTCGTCAGCCCGCTGTACTGGTACAGCGTGTCGGCGAGCGTGAAGCTGTACCTGGATCACTGGTCCGCCTGGATGCGCGTGCCCGGCAGCGACTTCGAGGGCACGATGAGCGGCAAGCGGATGTGGGCCGTCACCGCGTACGCGTCCGACGACGTCACCCTGGTCGACCCGCTGCTCGGCACCCTGCGCAACAGCGCCGGCCGCCTGCGCATGCACTGGGGCGGGGCGCTGCTGGCCAACGGCTCGAAGCCGGGTCAGGCCCTGGACGACCCCGGAACGCTGGAGCGCGCCGCGGAGTTCTTCGCCTCGTCGGACGTCCCGCGCGAGGCGCCGGTCCGCGTCGGCCCGTAGTCGCCACGGGAGACCTCGTCGCCACACGAGGCCGCGCCGCCGGTCACGACCGGCCTGATCGACCGGCGCCGAACTGGACCGCTGACCGGACCAGATGGTCGGTAGCGTCCGGGACATGACGCACGTGACCCGTTCCCAGCCTGAGACCCACGACACCTCGGACCGCGGCGGTACGGCGATCCGGGGTGCGGCGGATCCGGCGTCGGGCGACGAGGGCGCGCCGTCGATGACCGTGCGTCGCCTGCGGCAGCGGCAGGAGCACGATCCGGCCGTGCTGCGCGAGATCCTGGCCGACGGGATGTTCGCGCACGTCGCCGTCGTGCGCGACGGCCTGCCCGTGGTGCTGCCGTTCCTGTACGGCGTGGGCGACCTGGGGCGGGGGCCCGAGCTGCTGCTGCACGGGTCGACGGGCGGCGGACTCTTCCTCGACGCCGGGGACGACGGCGTGCCGGTGTCCGTCGCGGTCACCCACGTCGACGGGCTGGTGTACGCGAGGTCGCTGTTCGACAGCTCGGCCAACTACCGCAGCGCGATGATCTTCGGCAGGGCGACACCCGTCCCCGCGGACCTGCAGGCGGAGGCCCTCCAGATCGTGGGCGACCACCTCATGCCGGGCCGCCGGGCAGAGGTCCGCGACACGACGCGCAAGGAACGGACGGCCACGCACGTGCTGCGCGTGCCGCTGGACCGCGCGAGCGTCAAGGTCCGGTTCGCCGGCACCGGCGACGACCCGGACGGCGGCGCGGACACCGCCGTCTGGGCGGGTGTGCTCCCCCTGGCCCTCCGCCCGGACGCCCCCCTGGCCGACCCGTCCACCGCCGAGGCCACCCCGGTCCCGCCGTCGGTCACGTCGCTGGCGGGCCACCTGACGACGCGCGCCGCGACCCGCCGCGCCGCCCTGGCGCGCGCACTCCGCAGCCGCTGAGGACCGTTCAGCAGGGCCTCGCAGACCCTTCAGGGCCGAGTAAATGGATTCGAAACCCTGTTGAACCTCAGTCAGGACGAGGCGTCAGGACAGGAGGAAGTCCACGCGGGGGCCGACCGGGTCGCCCTCGTGGTGGAGCTGCGCCGACGTCACGCCGGTCTCGGCCAGGGAACGCCAGTGCTCGCCCAGCCACTGCTCGGCGTCGAACTGGCTGGTGAAGACCGGGGTGACGGGCTCGGGGAGGCGCGTACCGTCGTCGTCGTCGTACAGCGCCCACTCCCAGCGGGGGCGGATTGGTGTGGTCATCCCTGCCTCCCGCTGCCGACCGAGCCTGCGGACCGGGTCAGGGCCCGGTTGATCCGCGACGCCCAGAACGGGCCCTCGTAGACGAACGAGGTGTACCCCTGGGTGAGGTCGGCGCCGGCGTGCAGGTAGGCGCGGACGTCGTCGGCGGACGTGATGCCGCCGACGCCGATGATGACCGGCCCCTGGCCGAGCCGCTTGCGCAGGCGCGCCACGACCTCGACGCCACGCGCGCGCAGGATCGGACCGGACAGGCCTCCCGGACCGCGGTCGTGACCGATCGTGGTGTTCACCGCCACGATGCCGTCGAGCTTGAGCTCCAGGGCGAGGTCGGCGACCGCCTCGACGTCCTCGTCGGCGAGGTCGGGGGCGATCTTGACGAGCAGCGGGACCTTGCGCGGGCCGACCCGGCCGCCGCGGGCGGACAGGGCGGCCGTGGCCTCGTCGGCGGCCTCGCGCACGGCGGTCAGGATGGGGCGCAACGATTCGGTGGCCTGGAGGTCGCGCAGCCCGGGGGTGTTCGGGGAGGAGACGTTGACCACGAGGTAGTCGGCCCACGGCGCGAGCAGCCGCGCGGAATGGGCGTAGTCCTCGGCCGCCAGGTCGGGCCGTGTCCTCTTCGTCTTGCCGATGTTGGCGCCGACGACGATCGCCCGGCCGGCCTTCGTGGCGCGCAGCGCCCGGAGACGCTCCGCGGCCGCGGCGGCGCCGTCGTTGTTGAAGCCCATCCGGTTGCGCACGCCGCGCAGGTCGAGCTCGCGCCACAGCCGCGGGCGCTCGTTGCCCGGCTGGCCGTGCGCGGTCACCGTACCGATCTCGACGAAGCCGAAGCCGAGCGCGGTCAGGCCGCGGATCGCCCGGCCGTTCTTGTCGAAGCCGCCCGCCAGCCCGAACGGCGCGGCCACGGTGCGCCCGAACGCGCGGACACTGCCGGGACCCCCGATCCCGCGGCCGAGGTACGGGGCGACCGCGCCCTGCACGACGTCGGCCACCACGGGCACCCTGCCCAGCAGCTCGATCCCCCGGAACGCCAGCTCGTGAGCGCGTTCCGGGTCCATCCGCCTGAAGACGGTGTTGAAGAGCAGTGAGTAAGGGAAGCTCATGCCGTGGTCTCCTCCGATCCGTCCGACAGGTCCCGGCCCGGGAGGTCCCGGCCCGAGGCCCCGTGCGCGGCAGGCCCGCGCGTACGCCACAACCACCACAGGCCGACGAAGGGCAGGACGAGCGGGACATAACCGTACCCCTGCCCGTACAGGCTCCACACCGTGGACTCACCGAACACGTCCCGGCTCGCGAGCGACGCCGAGCCGACGGCCAGCACGCCCACCGCCTCCACGCCGACGGCACCCCAGGCCACTCGCCGCCACCGGGGCGACCTGCCGAGCGCGAGCGCCACCGTGGCCACCACGTACACGACGGCGGCCAGCGCGGACAGCGAGTAGGCGACGGGCGCCTCGGTGAACTTGGTGACCAGCTCGTAGGACGAGCGGCCCAGCGCGGCGAACGCCAGGATGCCGTAGACCGTCACCAGCACCCGGCCGAACCCGGTGCCGGTGGAACGGGCGGCGGCGCGTCCCGTGCCGCTGCCGGGCCCGCTCACGCGCCCGTCCAGATCTGCCACAGGCGGTAGTCGAGGAAGGCGACGGTCAGCGCCGCGACGAGCAGCACCACCGACGACCACTTGGTCCGCTCCGCGAACGCCCAGACGGCGGCGATGGGCAGGATCACGAGGGCGGTGGCCATGTACCCCCAGAACAGGAGGGGGTCCGACGGCGGCGCTTCGGTGGCGCTGCGGATCGCCGCCGTGATGGCCTGCGCGATGAGCACGCCCTCCACGATCGCCCCGCCCCAGAGCTGGTTGAGGATGACCGCACGATCCTTGACGACGAACCAGGCGGCCCACCCGCCGAGCGCCACGCAGAGCGCCACCAGCAGGATCAGGAGGGGTAACAGCACGGTGGAAGACTACCGGCGCCACAGGGCGCGATGAAATCGCGCGCCACGTGTCGCTCCTCTCACCGGCCGAGACGCCGCCGTCGGGCGGGACGACGGCGAGCGCCCGGCACGGCGCCGCCACCGCACCCGAATGCGGCAGTTCTCGGCACAAATCCGGCGCCACGAAGTAGCCTGTCGGACGCCGGCACCTCATCCGGTGGGCCGACGGCGACGTTCCGCGCGCCCTCGGTCCGCAGCCGCCTTCCAGGGGGTCCGTCATGGTCGAGTTCGCAGTGCTGGGGTCGATCAAGATCGGCGACGTCGCCGTGCGGGGCCGGATGCAGCGCACGCTGCTGTCCGTCCTGCTGAACCGTGCCAACGAGTCCGTGTCGGTGTCCGAGCTGAGCGAGCACCTGTGGCCGGGCGAGCGGCACGACCGGGCCGGTCAGCGCCTGCACCTGCACGTGCACCGGCTGCGCCAGGTGCTCGGGCACCCGGACCGGCTGTCGCGCGTGGACGACGGCTACCGCCTGCGGGTGCTGCCCGGCGAGCTGGACGCCGAACGGTTCGACTCGCTGATCCGGGAGGCGGAGGAATCGCCCGAGCGGTGCGTCGACCTGGTGGACGCCGCGCTGGCGCTGTGGCGGGGAGCGCCGTTCGGCGGCCTGGACCGCCCGGCCCTCACCGACGACGTCGCCCGCCTGGCCGAACGGAAGCTGTACGCGGTGGAGCTGCGCTACGCGGCGGAACTGCGCCGTGGCCGGCACGCTGCCGTCGTCGCCGGCCTGACCGACCTCGTCGCCCGGCACCCGCTCCGCGAGCGCCCGGCCGAGCTGCTGATGACCGCCCTGTACCGCAGCGGCAGGCAGGCGGACGCCCTGGCGGTGTTCCGTGGTACCCGGCGCGTCCTGATCGACGAGCTCGGCGTGGAGCCCGGGACGCCGCTGCGCGACCTGGAACGGCGGGTCCTGGCCGGCGAGCCGATCGAGTCCGACGGCCCGGCGCCGGCGCCGGTCCCGCCGGACCTCCCCCCGCCGGCGCAGCTCCCGCCCGACGTGGGCGCGTTCACCGGGCGCGCCCGGGAGCTGTCCGAGCTGGACGCCCTGGAACCGCCCGCCGTCGTCGTGATCAGCGGCACCGCGGGCGTCGGGAAGACCTCGCTGGCAGTGCGCTGGGGGCACCGGGCCCAGGACCGGTTCCCCGACGGCCAGCTGCACGTCGACCTCCGCGGGTACGGGCCCGACGACGCCGTGGCACCCCACGACGCGCTGGCCGGCTTCCTGCGGTCGCTGGGCGTCGAGGGCTCTGCCGTACCGACGGCCGGCGCCGAGCGGGCCGCGCTGTTCCGCACCATGGTGGCCGGCCGGCGCATGCTGGTCGTGATCGACAACGCCCGCTCCGCCGACCAGGTGCGGCCCCTGCTGCCGGGCGGCCGGTCCAGCCTGGCCCTCGTCACCAGCCGGGACGCGCTGACCGGGCTGGTGGTGCGGGAGGGCGCACGCCGCCTGCGCCTGGACCGGATGCCCGCGCCGGAGGCGGTGGCGCTGTTCCGGGAGATGGCCGGCGCGGCCGGGGACACCGACCCGGACGCGGTCACGACGGTCGTGGAGAGATGCGCGCGGCTGCCGCTGGCCCTGCGCGTCGCGGCCGAGCAGATGTCCTGCCGCCCGGGGATGGACGTCGCCGGGCTCGCGGCCGAGCTCTCCGAGGAGGACCGGCTGGACACCCTGGACCTGGACGACCCGCACACCGCCGTGCGCTCGGTGTTCTCCTGGTCCTACACGAACGCCGACCCGGCGGCGGCCCGCCTGTTCCGGCTGTACGGCCTGCACCCCGGGCACAACCTGAGCCCGCCCGCGATGGCCGCCATGGCCGGCGCGGACGTCCCCGCGACCCGCCGCGTGATCGGGGCGCTGGTCCGTGCCGGCATGGTCGAGCAGGACTCGGACGACCGCCTGTCCCCGCACGACCTGATGCGCGAGTACGCGCGGGAACGCGCGCTCGCCGACGAGCCGCCGCACGAGCGGGAAGCGGCCCTCCACCGGCTGGACACCTGGTACCTGCACACGGCCGCCGCAGCCCGCGGCGTCGTGGACCCGCGCCTCTGGCCCGTCGACCTGCCGGGCCCGCCGCCGCCCCAGGTGCCGTCGTTCGCGGACCGGGGCGCGGCGCTGCGGTGGTTCGAGGTGGAGCGGCCGAACCTGGTCGCGGTGGTCCGGCACGCGACCGGCGCCGAACCGGACCTCGCCTGGCGGCTCGCGGGAGCGCTGCTGGCCTACTTCTACCTGAGCAAGCACTGGGACGACTGGCTGGCGACCCACCGGCTCGGCCTGGCGGCGGCCCGCGCCTGCGACGACCCGCTCGGCAGCGCCCGCATGCTCAACGGGCTCGGCGTCGCCTACAGCGACCTCGGCCGGTTCGACGACGCCGTCGCCGCGCACGAGGAGGCGGACGCCCTGCACCGCGTGGCCGACGACTCGCCCGGCATGGCCTGGAACCTGAACAACCTGGGCGTCGTCTACGACCAGATGGGCCGGTTCGCCGAGGCGCTGGATCGCTACGAGCGGGCGCTCGGGCTGTTCGCCGCGCAGGGCGACGACCGGGGACGGGGCCTCGCCCTGTACAACATCGGCGACCTCCACCTCTCCGCCGGGGATCCCGGCCGCGCGGCGGGCCTGATCCGCCAGGCCCTGCTCATCCAGGAGCGGGCCGGCGACCTGGAGGGTCAGCGGTTCGCGCTCCGCGGCCTGGGCGACCTCGCCAGTCGCGCCGGCCGCCATGCCGAGGCCCGCGCCAGCTATCGCCGCGCCCTGGGCATCAGCCGCGAGCTGGGTGACCGGCTCCGCACGGCCGAGCTGCTCGACCGGCTCGCGCGGGCCGAGGACGCCCTCGGCAACCACCACGCCGCGGCCGCCCACGCCGACGAGGCGGACGGGGTCGCAGCCGCGCTCGCCCTCCCGTCCCGCAGGCCGGAGGAGGGCAGCCCGAGGCCGGAGTACGGCGGCCCGACGCCGCAGGACGGCAGCCCGGGGCCGGACGGCAGCCCGAGCAGCCGGACACCGGAGGAGGGCAGCCGGGCGCCGGAGGGTGACAGCCCGACGCCGGACGGCGGGAGCGCCGGGCGGTTCGCCCCGAGACTGCGGCTCGTCGCCGGGGCGGCGCCCGACGAACGCAACGGCTCGCGCCCGCGCCGCCACGACCGCCGTCGTCGGCCGGGATAGCATCGCGGGGTGACCGACCTCTCCCTCTCCAGCAAGAATCCGATCGCCGTGCGTGCGGACGCCCTCGTCGTCGCCACGGCCAAGACGTCCGACGGCGTCGCGATCGTCGCCGACCACCTCCCGGCGGAACTCGTGACCGAGATCGAGGCCATCGCCCCGCAGCTCGGCATCACCGGCGCGCGCGACGAGGTCCGCAAGGTCCCGGCCGGGCCGCGGCTCAAGGCCGACGTGCTCGTGCTGACAGGCCTCGGCGAGCGCACCGACGACGGCACCTTCGACCCCGAGATCCTGCGCCGTGCCGCGGGCGCCGCCACGCGCGAGCTGTCGGGTGTCGCCTCGGCCGCCATGTCGCTCCCGGCGACGGACGACGCCGAGCTGGCCGCCGTCGTCGAGGGCGCGCTGCTGGGCGCCTACCGCTTCGACAGGTACCGGTCGAACGGCGACGACGGGTCCCAGGAACCGGTCGGCTCCGTCGAGGTCCTCACCACCCTGGCGCGCGGGGCGAAGGCGAAGCTCGCGGTCGAGCGCGCCGCGGTCGTGGCCGACGCCGTGCACGCCGCGCGCGACCTGGTCAACGCCGCGCCGAACGAGCTGTACCCGGCCACGTTCGCCGACGCCGCGAAGGCCGCCGCCAAGGACGTGAAGGGCCTCAAGGTCACCGTCCTGGACGACAAGCAGCTCAGCGCGGGCGGGTACGGCGGCCTGACCGCGGTGGGGCAGGGCTCCGCGCGCGGGCCGCGCCTGGTGAAGATCGCCTACGCGCCCGCCAAGGCGAAGAGCGCGGAGAAGATCGCCCTCGTGGGCAAGGGCATCACGTTCGACACCGGCGGCATCTCGCTCAAGCCGTCGGCCAGCATGGAGACGATGAAGTCGGACATGGCGGGCGCGGCGGCGGTGCTCGGGACGATGGTCGCCGTCGCGCAGCTGGGCCTGCCGGTCGCCGTGACCGCCTACCTCTGCCTCGCGGAGAACATGCCGAGCGGCACGGCGCAGCGGCCGTCGGACGTCATCACGATCTACGGCGGCAAGACCGTCGAGGTGCTCAACACGGACGCCGAGGGCCGGGTCGTCATGGCCGACGGGCTCGCCTCGGCGGTCGAGGACGGGCACGACGTCATCGTCGACATCGCGACCCTGACGGGCGCCCAGATGGTCGCGCTCGGCCCGTACACGGCCGGCGTGATGGGCACCGAGTCGGTGCGTGACGAGGTCAAGGCCGCCGCCGACGCGGCGGGCGAGCTGTTCTGGCCGATGCCGCTGCCGGAGGAGCTGCGCCCCAACATCAAGTCCAAGGTCGCCGACGTCGCGAACTCCGGCCCGCGCTGGGGCGGGATGCTCAACGCCGGGCTGTTCCTGCGCACGTTCGTGGGCGACACGCCGTGGGCGCACCTGGACATCGCCGGGCCGTCGTTCAACGAGAAGGGCGCGCACGGCTACACGGCGCCCGGTGGTACGGGCGTGGGCGTGCGGACCCTGCTGACCTTCCTGGAAGGCCGGGCCGCTAGGTAGGGGCCGGGGACAGCTGGTCGGGGGTTCGGCGTGTGGTCGTTCAAGTGATTGACCGACCACACGCCGAACCCCCGACCACGCAGGCGGCTCCGGCCGCCGGCGCGGGCGTTCTACTTGCGGCGCTGCGCCGACGTCCAGTCGCGCATGCGCTGGGGGTAGCCGATGAAGCGCACGTTGTAGACCGGGACGCCGAGCTCGCCGGCCAGGTCGAAGGCGGTCTTCTCGTCGGGGACGCGGCGCCGGGTCCACTCCCCCGTCGTGGCCACGAGCAGGATCGTCGCGGGGATCTGGGCGGTGGGCGGTTCCACGTAGGCCTCGACGCCCTGCCGGGAGTCGATGAAGTCGCGCAGGTGTCTCATGGTCTGTCGGCGGGCGTCGCCGCCGGACGGCGCACCGCCCGCGTCCGGACCGCCACGGGTGCGGCGACGAAACAGGCTCGCGAGCGAGAAGCGTGGGGATCTGGACATGCGGGGAAGACTACCGGTCCCGCCTGGGGAGTTACCTGAGAAAAGTCCAGGTCCCACCTGAACGAGCGCGGGAGGCCGCACGAGGGGACCCGCGACCGTCCGGAAGGGACCTGGACGGTCGCGAGAGGCCGCCCGACCTACCCGCGACCGACCCGCGTGGCCTCCGGACGTGCCGGGAATGTCTCCAGCGTCACACCACGAATCGACCCCACAAATTGGGGGGTAGCGTTCAAGGTGACAAGATGTCAGGCGGTGCGTCCGGCGCCCACAAGGCACCCGCGCACGCGATGACCGCTGGAGCGAGGAGCAACGCAGTGCCATCCACGGCAACGACCGCCGGCAACCCCGGCATCTTCGACCTCGTCGTGCTCGGCGGCGGCAGCGGTGGGTACTCCACCGCGCTGCGCGCGGCACAGCTCGGACTGAGCGTCGCCCTGATCGAGGAGAGCAAGCTCGGGGGCACGTGCCTGCACAACGGGTGCATCCCGACCAAGGCCTTCCTGCACGCCGCGGAGGTGGCCGACGTCGCCCGCGAGGGACACCGTTTCGGAGTCCGGACGTCGTGGGACGGAATCGACATCGCCGATGTCCACGTCTACAAGGACTCCGTCGTGGCGGGCCTCTACAAGGGGCTGCAGGGCCTGATCGCCTCGCGCGAGGTCACCTTCGTGTCCGGGCACGGGACGCTCGTGGCGCCGGGGGCGGTCGATGTCGACGGCGTCCGGTACGCCGGGCGGCACGTCGTGCTCGCCACCGGCTCGTACGCGCACACGCTGCCCGGCCTGGAGATCGGCGGCCGCGTCATCACCTCCGACCAGGCCCTGTCCCTCGACCACGTGCCGAGTTCGGTCGTGGTGCTCGGCGGCGGCGTGATCGGCGTCGAGTTCGCCAGCGTGTGGCGGTCCTTCGGCGCCGAGGTGCAGATCGTCGAGGCTCTCGACCATCTCGTCCCGTCCGAGGACGTCGCCCTGTCCACGGCGCTCGAGCGGGCGTTCCGCAAGCGCGGCATCGGGTTCACGCTCGGCGACCGCTTCGCGGAGGTCAAGCGGTCCGACGACGGCGTGCAGGTGACCCTCGAGTCCGGCACGACTCTCGACGCCGACCTGCTGCTCGTCGCCGTCGGGCGCGGACCGCGCACCGCGGACCTCGGGTTCGAGGCGGCCGGCGTGCGACTCCAGCGGGGCTTCGTGGTCACCGACGAGCGCCTGCGCACCGGCGTGACGACGCCCGACGGCGGCCACGTCTGGGCGGTGGGCGACATCGTGCCCGGGCTGCAACTCGCGCACCGCGGGTTCGCGCAGGGCATCTTCGTCGCCGAGTCGATCGCGGCGGCGAGCGGTGTGTCGCCGGGCGGCACCGCGTCCGCCACGGGCCTGGGAGAGCCGATGCCCGTGGACGAGGCCACGATCCCCCGGATCACCTACTGCGAGCCGGAGGTCGCGTCGGTCGGCGTGACGCAGGCTCGCGCCGAGGAGCTGTACGGCGCCGACGCCGTCGAGATCCTCGAGTACAACCTGGCCGGCAACGGCAAGAGCCGCATCCTGGGCACCACCGGCTTCGCGAAGCTGGTGCGCCGCAAGGACGGCCCTGTCGTCGGCATGCACCTGATCGGCTCGCGCGTGGGCGAACTGATCGGGGAAGGCCAGCTCATCGTGGGCTGGGAGGCGTTCCCCGAGGACGTCGCCTCTCTCGTCCACGCACATCCCACCCAGAACGAGGCACTCGGAGAGGCACACTTGGCTCTGGCCGGCAAGCCTCTGCACGCCCACAACTGACCCAGTTAACGACGAAGGAGACCACACCGGTCATGTCTGAGAACGTGCAGCTGCCGGCCCTCGGCGAGTCCGTCACCGAGGGCACTGTCACCCGCTGGCTCAAGAGCGTCGGCGACACCGTCGCCGTCGACGAGCCTCTGCTCGAGGTGTCGACCGACAAGGTCGACACCGAGATTCCCTCGCCCGTCGCGGGAACCCTGGAGCAGATCCTCGTGGAGGAGGACGAGACCGTCGAGGTCGGCGCCACCCTGGCCGTGATCGGCGACGGGTCCGGCGCCGGGGCGGCTCCCGCCGCGCCCGCGGAGGCCGAGCAGGCGGCGGAGGCTCCGGCGGAGGCCGCTCCGGCACCGGCGGAGTCCACCGAGGCACCCGCGGCAGAGGCACCGGCGGCCGAGGCGTCCGCCGAGGCTCCGGCGGCGCCTGCCGCCGCTCCGGCCGGCGAGGGCACCGAGGTGAAGCTCCCGGCGCTGGGCGAGTCGGTCACCGAGGGCACCGTCACCCGCTGGCTCAAGGAGGTCGGTGACGAGGTTGCCGTCGACGAGCCGCTGCTCGAGGTCTCCACCGACAAGGTCGACACCGAGATCCCGTCCCCGGTCGCCGGGACGGTCCAGCAGATCCTGGCGGAGGAGGACGACACCGTCGAGGTCGGCGCCACCCTGGCGATCGTCGGCAGCGGCGCCGCCGCTCCGGCCGCGCCCGCGGAGGCTCCCGCCGCCGAGGCGCCCGCGCCCGAGCCGGCACCTGAGCCCGCTCCGGCTCCCGCGCCCGAGCCTGCTCCGGCGCCCGAGCCCGCAGCTGCGGCCCCCGCCCCGGCACCCGCTGCACCGGCTCCGGCCGCCGCGGCTCCTGCCCCCGCCAAGCCTGCCGCCCCCGCGACGTCGCCCGCCACGCGGTCGACCGGCTCCTACCTGACGCCGCTCGTGCGCAAGCTCGCGGCCGAGAAGGGTGTGGACGTCGCGACGATCACCGGCACCGGCGTCGGCGGCCGTATCCGCAAGGAGGACGTCCTCGCGGCGGCCGAGGCGAGGTCCGCGGCCGGTGCGCCCGCCGCGGCAGCGCCGTCGTCCCCGGCGGCTCCGTCGACCGTGCTCGAGGTGTCGCCGCTGCGCGGTACCACCGAGAAGATGTCGCGGCTGCGCAAGGTCGTCGCCCAGCGGATGCTCGAGGCGGTACAGACCCAGGCGCAGCTCACGACGGTCATGGAGGTGGACGTCACGCGGGTGGCGCGCCTGCGGGCCCGCGCGAAGGAGGCGTTCCTCGCGCGTGAGGGCGCCAAGCTGACGTTCCTGCCGTTCTTCACGCTCGCCGCGGTCGAGGCGCTGAAGGCGTACCCGAAGGTCAACGCCACCATCGACACCGAGGCCGGCACGATCACCTACCACCCGGCCGAGAACGTCGGCATCGCGGTGGACACCGACCGCGGCCTGGTGGTCCCGGTGATCAAGAACGCGGGCGACCTGAACCTGGCCGGCATCGCCCGCCAGATCCAGGACCTGGGCGCGCGCACCCGGGAGAACAAGGTCACGCCGGACGAGCTGTCGGGCGGCACGTTCAACATCACGAACACGGGCTCGGGCGGGTCGCTGATCGACACGCCGATCGTGCCGGGAGGCCACGCCGCGATCCTCGGCACCGGCACGATCACGAAGAAGCCCGTCGTCGTCACGGACGCGGACGGCAACGACGCGATCGCCGTGCGCCAGATGTCGTACATCTTCCTCTCGTACGACCACCGCCTGGTCGACGGCGCCGACGCGGCCCGCTTCCTGACGGCGGTCAAGAACCGCATCGAGGAGGGCGCGTTCGAGTCGGAGCTGGGTCTCTGACGGAACCGACTCCCTCACCCTGAAGGGGCCGGACAGCCAACCGCGGCTGTCCGGCCCCTTCGCCGTCCCCGAAGGCGGCGCGAGCGGGGGGGTGGTCGCTCCGATGTCGTGTGGCCGGTCGCCCGGGGGGGCCGACCGTCCGACGTCGGGCCGACCACCCGGCAACAGGCCGGTCAGCGTGACCTGTCAGGAGACCCGGGAGACCCGCCAGCCCTCGTCCGTCCAGGTCATCTGGAGCATGGCCGAGCGGGGCTCGGACTCCGGGACCTGGACCGGGCCCGCGTCGCCGACCTGAATGTGCGCGCTGATCCGGTACTCGACACGGACGACGACGGAGTCCAGCGGGTCGCCCTTCGCCAGGTGACCCCCGCCGCTGTCCTCGCTCCCGACGACCTCCGCCGCGGTGACGTAGACCTCGGCTCCCGAGACCTGCTTGCTCCAGAAGAAGATGCGGTTCAGCAGGGCGATGTCGGCGGCGTGCGCGGGTGACCCCGCCTGGTCGATGTCGGACACCTCGACCGGCATGCCGGTCAGCAGCAGCATCCGCAGGCGCGTGAGCTCGACCGCGGCCTTCGCCGGGTTGCCCCGGTCGGAGATCGCCGCGAGGTCGGCGCCCAGCTCCTCGGCGCTCCGGGGCTTCTTGACGCTCTCCTTCTCGTCCGCGGAGGTGTCCGACGCGGAGGCGGCCCCGCCGCCCGGGAGCAGGCCCGGCACCGAGACCAGTGCCCCCGCCCCGACGCCGAACGCGATCCCCGCCACCGCCACCGCGAGCACGGCGCCGCGGCGCCCGCGCAGGCGATTCCGGCCCGTGCGCGGCGTCGTCCCCGAGTGCGGTCTGGTGACGTCGTCGCGGCGGACCACCCGTCCTCCGGCCGCCGGTCCGATGATCGAGATGGGCCCGGTGCGCGCCGCCTCGACGAGTTCGTCCGGCGGTGGCATGTGCACTCGCACCGGGGGTACGACGTCGTACACGCGGGCGGCGAACGTGCCGGCCTCGGGGCGCTCCCGGGGGTCGGCGGCGCACGCCCCGGCGAGCTCGGCCCGCAGGGCCAGGTCCGCTCCGCTGAGGGGCGCGGGCCTGCCGTCCGGGTCCACGAGCCCGGTCCGCAGCACCGACTGCGCGAGCCGGGCCAGCGACGGGACGTCCGCGACCGGCTCCTCGCCCGTGGCCGCGGCGGGCAGGGCGAGACGCGGCCGGAGCAGGGCCATCCCCTCGGGCGTGAACAGCACGTCGGTGGGCTCCACGGGTCCGTGCACGAGCCCCTCGCTGTGCAGCGCCGCGAGCGCCTGCGCGATGGTGACCACCATGCCCGACGCCTCGGCGGCCGTGAAGGGTCCCCGGGAGGCGAGGACCGTGGGGAGGTCCGCGGCGTCGGGCCGGTCGAGTCGCACGTCGATGCGGTCGCCGCCCGACGGCGAGATGGTCACCAGCCGTACGAGGCTCGGGTGATCGATGTCCGCCAGCGTGTCGAGCCGCCGGACCAGCAGGTCCCGGGCTAGTCCTGCGGCCGGTACCGTGACAGGAACGAGTTCCGTGGCGTCGATGAGATGCACGTATTCATACCTACGCCCGCTGCGTGACGCTCGCCCGCTGTCCACTGATATGCGCGACCCGCGCCGGGGTGGTAAAAGATCGCGGTGCCGATGTCCCGGCGGTCACACGTCGACGATGCGCCCCTCCCGGGCGGCGACGCGTGCGGCGTCGAGCACCTCGGCGGTGCGCACGGCGTCGGCGGGGTCGACGGGGGCGACGGCGTCGTCGTCGCCGGTCAGCCAGGCGTCGACGGCGCGGTAGAAGTCGGCGTGGCCGCCGGCCGCGGCGGGTACGGGCGTGCGTTCCCGGCCGTGGGTGAGCCAGCCGATGGTGCCTTCGGGGGCGCCGTCGTCGAGGACCTCGAACGGTGACGCGTCCTGCTCGAACGTGGTGACCACGAACGCGCCGCCGGTGCCGAGCACCCGTGTGCGCGGTCCGGGCGCCCCGACGAGGGATCCCGCCCACAGGCGTGAGACGACGTGGTCGGCGTGGTGCAGCACGAGGAACACGTCGTCCTCGACGGGTGTGGTCAGGGCGCGCATCTCCGCGTACACGGCCTCGACGCGGCCGAACAGCTGTGTGGCGGAGTCCACCAGGTGCGGCCCGAGGTCGAGCAGGAGTCCCCCGCCCTTGGGGTCGCGTTCCTTCCACCGCTGCCGCGGCACGGGCCGCCAGCGCTCCCACCGGCGTTCGAAGGTGTGCACGTCGCCGAGATCGCCGCGCCGGATGAGGGCCTGGATGGTGAGCTGCTCGGGGTCCCAGCGCCGGTTGTGGAACACGGTGAAGGGGGTGCCGGCGGAGGTGGCGGCGTCGACGACGCGGCGTGCCTCGTCCGCGTCGATGCCGATCGGCTTGTCCAGCACGAACGGGACGCCGGCGCCTGCGACGGCGGCGGCGTGCTCGGCGTGCATGGCGGTCGGGCTCGCGATGACGACCGCGTCGTACGCGCCGCGGTCGTCGAGCATGCTCGCGAGGTCGTCGTGCAGCTTGGCGCCGGGCCAGTCGCCCGCGGCCTGCACGCGCCGTCCTGGATCACGGGTGAGGACGGCGGTCACCGTCAGCCCTGCCTCGCGTGCGAGTTTCGCGTGGATCTGTCGTCCTGCTCCGCCGTATCCGACGATTGCGAGCCGTAGTGCCATACGCCCATCGTGCCTGAGCGGCCCGGCCGGTGCGCGGGCTGTCCGGCCTGCGGCGAAAGTTGTCCTGCCGTTCCACGGCCGGCGACGGCGGACGCCAGGCGGGGCGGTGATCCTCGCGTTGGTGTTCGGCTGGTATATATACGTAGTAGGACTTTATATCGCGCTAACACGCACTAACACGGTATTGGAGCAACGTGGCCGCCGCATCCGATTCGAAGAAGTCGCTGCTCGAGCGCCTGAGCAAGCGCAAGACCCTCCAGGTGACGCTGGTCGTGATCGCGGCACTCGTGCTCGCGGGCAACTTCCTCTTCAAGTCGCTCGGCGACGGCGCGACGCCCGCCGAGGGCGCCGAGGGGTCCGCCCTGGAGGCGCTGGACAGCCTGGAGATCGCCGAGTGGGAGGACGAGGACGGGTACGACCGTGACGCGTTCGGCAGCGCGTGGAAGGACGTCGACGGGAACTCGTGCGACACCCGCAACGACATCCTCGCCCGTGACCTGGAGGATCTGGAGTACAGCGAGGGTGAGTCGTGCGAGATCGCGTCCGGCACGCTGGACGACCCGTACACGGGCGAGGAGATCGACTTCGAGCGTGGCCCGAACTCCGCTGACGTGCAGATCGACCACATCGTCGCGCTGAAGAACGCCTGGATGACGGGCGCGTACGCGTGGGACAAGGAGCAGCGCGAGCAGATCGCGAACGACCCGCTGAACCTCGTGGCGTCCGACGGCCCCGCCAACATGGGCAAGGGCGCGGACGACACCGCCGAGTGGCTTCCCGACAACGGCTCCTACCGGTGCGAGTACGTCGCCGCGCAGGTCGCGGTCAAGGTCAAGTACGAGCTGTGGGTCACCCCGGACGAGCACGACGCCATGGCGGACGTGCTGACGTCGTGCCCGTCGGAACCGCTCCCGACCGGCGGCCTCTGACCGGATGGGCGAATGTCGGATGATCGGTCGCTTGTCGGGTCGTCGGTCGCTTGTCGGATGGTCGGTCGCTCGGGAGACCGATCATCCGACATTCAGCCGACCACGCGGGCTCTGAGCGGCGCGCCGTCACGTTGGCCGCGTCGCGGTGGCGATCTCGCGGGTGCGGCGGACCAGGAAGGCCGTGCGGGCCACCGCCTCCGGGGTGAGCGCCGACAGGCCGGCGTCGGGGGCGACGGCGCTGCGCAGGGCGGCGACGGCGCTGCGCAGGCCGCCGTCGTCGGGCGCGAGGTCCGTGACCGCGCGTTCGAGGGTGCTCAGCCCCAGGTCACGCGCCAGCGTCCGGGCGAGGTCGAGGTCGGAGCGCTGACGCGGCGTGAGCCGGTAGCGGCCCGTGGCGGCCACGGCGACGAGGACGTCCCAGGCGAGGCCGCACGCACGGACCGCCGGAGGATCGGGCTCTGCGGCCTCGGTCACCGCTCGCGCCCGCGAGCGCAGACCGGCCACCCGCGACAGCCGCTTGCGCCACGTCTCCCACTGGTGCCGGCTCCAGCGCGACTCACGGCCGATCCGGTACTGGTCCGTGAGGGACGGGCTGACCAGCCGGACGACGCCGTCGGCCCCGCGCAGGAAGATCCCGACGGGCTCGGTCCGGTCCGCGTGCCGCTCGACCGTCACCCCGATCACCGTCCACCGACCCGCCAGGACGTGCAGGATCACGTCGGCGGTGCGCCGGTCCTCGACGGGGACGCGCAGCAGGTGTTCCTGCCCGGTGGAGTCGGTGACGGTCCACGTCAGGTCCTGGCGGACCTCGTCGACGCCGACGTCGCCCGTGTCGCGCACGAACAGCAGGCGCAGGTGTGACGGGCGCCGCCCGAATCCGACGGTGTCCCGGGCGGGGCTCGTCGCGCCGGTGCGCTCGGCGGCGTCGCGCAGCTCGTCCAGGTCGAAGGCACCTTGCGGCTCGAGCCTCGGGCTGCCGCCGGCTCCGAGCGTGCCGTCGGGGCGGGCGCGAACGGCCGACAGGGCGAACGGCCCGTCGCTGAGCCGCGCGGGCGACGCGCCCCACAGCAGGGACGCCTCCCAGTCCCGCCGGAACGACGGGTCCGACCCGGCGGGCCGTCCCGTCACCGCCGTCCGGACGCGGCCCTCGCCGGGATCCCACGCCGCGAACACCAGCCCGCGGGACCCGCTCGGCGCGGTCCACCACCGGACCCCGAGCGGCACCAGCCGTGCGACGTCGATCTCGTCCTCCTCCCGCCCGGAGCGGTTCCCGGCGGCCTTCTTCCGGCCCCGCGCCGGAGCGGGTCCCTCGGGCCCCTTTTCTGGTCCGGGCTGTCCGCCCGGGCCAGCGTGCTCGTGGGCCTCGCACAGCGCCCAGATCTCCGTGAGCGTCGACAGGACGTCGGACTCGTCGGTGCCGTCGGCATGGGCGGCCAGGTCGGCGGCCTGCCCGGCGGCCGTGCGCAGCAGCGCGTCGAGACGCAGCCCGTGCACGGGCTCGAACCCGGCGACGCGGGCGCGTCCCGCGAGCTCGCGGAGCGACTCCGGCACGTCGTCGCGCAGGTGCGCCAGCCCGCCGTCGAGCAGGTGGACGACGGCGTCCCGCACCTCGGCGACCGCCACGGCCCGCCGCTTCGCCTCCGCGGACTCCCTCGCGGAGGCCCGCCTCGTCGCGGCAGCGGACCGTCCTGCCGTGGTACGGCGCCCCGGCTTCGCCGGGCCGGAGCTCTCCGGGGCCGGTTCGGCACCGCACCCGGTGCCCGGCGCCGCGTCCCCGGACCACGCCGGGGCGGGCGGCCGCACGCCGAGTTCGGCGGCCCGGTCCCGGGCCCAGCGCCAGGCCACGACCACGTGCACGCAGACGCCGCCGGTCGGGCACTCGCAGGTCGCGGCGCCGGGACCGCGCCCGTCGACGCGGACCGCGTGCCCGCCGATCGACAGGTCCGCGCCCTTGGCGTCCGAGCCCGCCTCGGCGACGTCGTCGGACAGCTTCCGCGCGCGGCGCAGCAGTCCGGTGCTCGCGAGGCCGGTGAGCTCCTCGTCCGTCAGTGCGGCATACGCTTCCAGGTACGTCATGTCAGGACCTCCCCCAGCCACTCGGCGAATCTTTCCGGCGTCAGCGCCGCGATCTCCATGCCTGCCTCGGCGAGGTGCCGGGCCGTGCCCTGGTCGTAGACGGGCTCGGCGGACTCGTCGAGCGCGGCCAGCCCGAGCAGCGTCGCGCCCGACGACCGCAGCCGCCGCACGGCGGCCAGCAGCTCGGAGAGGGAGCCGCCCTCGTAGAAGTCGCTGACCAGCGCCACCACCGTCCGGGACGGGTCACGCAGCTGCCCCTCCGCGAACCGCACGGCGCGCGCGATGTCGGTGCCGCCCCCCAGTTGCGCCGTGAGCAGCACGGACACCGGGTCGTGCGCGAGGTGCGACATGTCGACCACGCTCGTGTCGAACAGCACCAGCCGTACATCGATCCCGGGCAGCCCCGACAGGATCCCCGCGCACACCGCCGAGTACAGCAGCGAGGACGCCATCGACCCGGACTGGTCCACCAGCACGACGACGTCCCAAGTGAGCGCCCGCTTCTGCCGCGCGTTGAACCGCACGTCCTGCACCAGCATCCGGCCGTCGCCGTCGACCCGCCCCAGGTTCGCGCGCAGCGTCCGCCTCCAGTCGAAGTTGCGCGCCACCCGGTGCATCGAGCGCCGCGACCGGTCCACGCGACCGCCCACCGCCGTGAGGAACCGCGGCCGCAGGCGTCGCACCACGTCCTCCACCACGCGCTCGATCACCCGCCGCACGCCGTCGGCCACGGAGGGGTCGAGCTTGCCCCGCACCTGCAGCAGTGCGGTGGCGAGCTCGCGCGACGGTTCCATCGCCTCGACCGTCTCGCGGTCGCCGAGCAGCTCGGTCAGCCCGTAGCGCCCCACGGCCTCGACCTGCATGCGCTCGAAGGTCTCGCGCGGGAACAGCGAGCGCGCCTCGCCGAGCCAGCCGAGCGCCGAGAAGTCGACACCGTGCGGCGCCGAGCCGTCGAGCGTCCCCGCGCCACCGCCGGTACCGCGCCTTCCGGCCGCGTGTCCGCGGGCCGTGTACTCGCGGTCGTAGAGGTAGCCGAGCGTGTTCTCCAGCCCCTGGTCGCCGGCCGGCACGTCGAGGCGTTCGGCGGCGTACCGGCCGAGCACGAGCCGCCAGCGCCGCGCCGCCTCCCGATCGGAGACCGTGTCCGACGGCGGTGCCGCGGTTCCCGAGTCCGGCTCGCTACGGCCCGCGCCCTGGTCCGTCCCGGTCATGAGTGTCCTCCGCTCCAGTGCGCCAGCCCGTCGCGGGCCAGCAGGGCGGCGAGCTCGCGTTCGACCGCGAGGCCCGCCGCCAGGTCGTTCTCGTCGATGCGCACCCGCACGTCGACGTCGGCCGCGCGCGAGCCCGTGCGCTCCGCGACGCGCTCGGCCAGCCGATGGGTCTCGGTGGGGCGCAGCCAGGTGAAGCCGCGACGCAGGTCGGGCAGGACCGCCAGGAAGGCGTCCGGCGTGAGGTCGCGGATCGCCCCGTCGACCGCGTCGAACAGCTCCGGCGTGTGCAGCAGCAGGTCGGGCGCGGCACGCAGGACACCGCCGAGGAACCGCACGGCGAGCGCGGGGTCCGCGCCCGGCCGGAGCGCACCGCGCACGCGGGCCACCAGCACGTCGTCGGGCACGTCGCCGTCCACCGAACCGACCGCCAGCAGCGCGCCGCGCACGGCGGGCGCGGCATCCTCGTCGTCGCGCAGCCGCGCGAGCTCGCGCGCCACGGCCGACGCCGGTTCCTCTCCGGCGGCGGCACCGAGCGTGCCGTTCCGGACGGAGACGCGTGTGCCGGGTGACGCCCCAGCGACGGGTTCCGGCGGACCGTCTCCGTCACCGGAAACGGCCGCGACCTGGCGGACCCCGGAGTCCGCACGGTCCGCGTCGGCCTCGGCCCAGGCCCGGCGTGTGTCCCGCACCAGCGCGCGCAGTTCGAGGACGGAGGCGACGGCGGCCTCCTCGTCGTCCGGGCCGGCGCGGCCGGCGTCGGGCACGAGGTACGCCGCCGTGGCGAGCGCCTGCGCGACCAGCGCCAGCAGCTCGTCGGCCGCGCTGCGGCCCTCGCCGGCGTCCCCTCCTCGCGCGGCGTCGCCGGGATCGGCGGGCCGCGGGACGAGGTCCAGCTCCACCCGCGAGCGCCACAACCCGAGCAGCCGCCGCGCGCCCGCCACGACCGACCCCAGGTCCCGGTCCGTGTCGAGGGTGCGTGCGAGCAGGCCGACGAGCCGCGGCAGGTGCTCGGTCAGGCCGACCACCGCCGCGCGCGCCACGAGCGTGGCCACCCCGTCGGCGGCGGCCGGCGCGCCGTCCGCCCGCAGCCGCTCCTCCGCCTGCCGCAGCAGCGTCACGGCGGCGGCGTCGACGGTCGCACCGAGGTGCGACAGCTCCACCAGCCGCGCCTCGACGACCGGTGTCCAGCAGTACTCCCACTCCTCGCCGATCAGCCCGAGTCCCCGCCCGGCGACGTGGTCCGGGCCCGACATCTGCCGGCCGAACCCGCAGTCGAGCAGGTCCAGCAGCGCGAACACCTGGCGGCGCGCGCGGTGTGCGGGCGTGCGCCGGGCGTCGAGGCGGGCGGTGCGCGGGACGGTCGTCTCGATGTCGAGCCCGACGGCGCGCACCCGCTCCCGGGCGTCCCGCACGAGCGGCGGGACGGCCGCGCCGGGCGGGACGCTCCCGACCTCGCGGCCTCCGAAGACCTCGGCGACGGCGAGGCCGAGGGGGCGTTCCGGACCGATCCCGCCGTCGTCGGTCACGAAGCAGGAGGTGATCGCGTCCAGGACGTCTGTCCGGCCGGGAAACGGCCGCATCCGCAGGTCGGCGAGCCGCGCGGCGGCGACGGCGGCCGCGGCGACCTGGGGCGTGGAGACCTGGTGCCCGCGCTCGGCCGCGGCCCGCGCGACGTCCACCAGCACCTGGGTCGCGATGCCGGGCACGTTCCTCGCGGCGCCGGCCCGCTCCTCGTCGCGCGAGCCGTCGTGCTGGTGGGCGACGTGCTGGTGGGCGACGTGCTGGTGGGCGGCGTGGAGTCGCTCGTAGAAGCCCGGGGAGGGCATGCCGGCGCCGTAGCCGCGCAGTCCGTCGAGCCGCTCGTGGTCGTAGCGGATCAGCCAGGCGTCGCCCGTCGCCTGCGGGCCGTATCCGCCGTCGGGCCAGCGCTCGCGCACCGGTGCGCCCTCGGGCAGTCCGGCGAGCGCCTCGGCGATGGCGAGTGTGTGAAACGCGCCGGTGACGACGAGGACGGGGCCGTCGGGTGCCGGGCCGACGGCGGGGGCGGTTCCCCCTGGAAGGCCCGCGGCCTCCGCCGTGCGGCCTGACATGCGGGCTTCCCGGTCCAGCGAGCCGTCGGCGGCGAGCACCTCGTCCTCGTAGTCGAGGCGGGACAGCGCGGCCCAGGCGAAGACGTCGTCGAACGTGGTGCGCCAGTCCGTGAGGGCGACGGGCGGCCGCGCCTCGAACAGGTGGTCCCACAGCTCGTCGTGGTCCCGGCAGCCAAGCCGCCGGGCGAGCGCGGCGACCGACGTCGAGTGGGCGAGGTACCGCTCCGACATGAGGGTCCGCGCGAACGGATCCTGCTCCGTGGGAGTCGCCGGTCCGACGGCGGTCGCCGGGTTCCGCGCATCGTCCGGCCCGACGGCGGCTGCCGGGTCCTGTGCGTCATTCGGCCCGGCCGCACCCGCCGGATCCCCCTCGCCGGGCGCGGTACCAGGAGCCAGCTCCTCGTCCGGCCCGGCGGCTTGCGCGGGGGTGGCGGGATCCGACGGGCGGGCGGCACTCACGGGTGCTTCGGGCCGGTCGCGTTCCGCGGCGGGACGGTCGCAGAATCGGGTCTCCGCACCGATCTCACATGCCGCGCGCAGCGCGGCCCACTCCGGGGAGAACGACGCGAGCGGGTAGAACGAGGCGCCGCCGGAGGTGTCGTGGCCGTCGGGCAGGCTGAGCAGCGCGACCGGTGGCCGGGTCTCCTCGTGCAGGAGTTCCGGCAGGAGGCGGGTGTACTCCTCCGGCCCCTCGATCAGCACGACCGCGGGCCGCAGCTCCTCGACGGCCCGGCGCACCGCTACCGCACAGGCGGGCGAGTGGTGCCGCACCGGGGCGAGGTACACGCCGTGCTCGCGCAGCCCCTCGATCGCGGTGGCGGCGCGGCGCAGCCGGTCGGGGGCGAGCTCCCACACCTCGCGCAGGCCGTGCGTCGGATGGGTATCGGTGCTCACCGCCACAGCACCTCGGCCGCGTCGAAGAACGCCTTCCACCCCTTGTCCTTGCGGGCGCGCTCGCGCACGACGTTGTCGACGTAGTGCCGCAGCCGGCGCGCGTCCTCCTCGTCGCCCTTCAGTGCGACGCCCGCCACCTGGCGTGCGACCTCCGCCGCGGTGACGCGCCCGTCTCCGAGGTAGCGGGCCTCCAGGGACGCCGCCACCGCCACGTTCACGGCCTCGGCCGTCGACATGACCGTCTCGGGCCGCTTGACCGGGGCGCCGTCCCGCGTGGTCCCGGACCGCAGCTCCTGGAACACCGTGACCAGGACCTCCAGCACGTCCCGGGGCACGGCGGGCCGGTCGCCGGGGGCGCCGAGCTCGGCCGCGAGCTGCCGCTCGACGAGCTCGATCTCGAAGCCGCGGTCCCGGACCGGCGCCACCGTCTCGAACGAGAAGCGGCGCTTGAGCGCCGCCGACATCTCGTGCACGCCCCGGTCCTTGAGGTTCGCCGTCGCGACGACGTTGAACCCGGGCCGGGCGGCCTCCCGCGCGTCCGGCCCGAGCTCCGGGACCATGAGCTGCTTCTCGGACAGGACCGAGACCAGCGTGTCCTGGATCTCCGGCGCGCAGCGCGTGATCTCCTCGAAGCGCACGAGCGATCCGGCGCGCATCCCCGTCATCACGGGCGACGGCACGAGGGATCGCTCGGTCGGGCCCTCGGACACGAGCAGCGCGTAGTTCCACGAGTACCGCACGTGGTCCTCGGTGGTGGCCGCCGTGCCCTGGACGGTCAGCGTGGACGTCCCGCTCACCGCCGCCGACAGCAGCTCCGACAGCATCGACTTCGCCGTGCCCGGCTCGCCCACGAGCATCAGCCCCTGCCGCCCCATGAGCGCGACGACGGCACGGTCGACCAGCGGGTCGTCGCCGTAGAATTTGCGGCTCACCCCGAGCTGCTGGTCCCCCACCACGAAGGCGCGCACCGCACGGGGACTCAGCCGCCAGCCGGGCGGCAGCTCCGCGCCGCGCTCCGCGTCCCAGGCGGCGAGCGCCGCCAGCTCGTCCGCGTAGCGCACCTCGGCGGGCGGACGCTGCTCGCTCGCCGCATCCGTGCGGGTGTCGGTCGTCTCGGTCGTCATCCTCGGTCTTTCCTCTCAGGTACAGGTGGATTCCGGGGCCGCGGGTTCACGCGGCCGGCGCGCGCGGGTCAGTACTCCGACTTCCGCTCCCAGTCCGGGTCGTACGTCCCGGCCGACGCCACGTCGAGGTAGTCGGCGTAGGTCTCCGCCAGCACCACGGGCGGGACCTCGGCGAGCGGCACGACGCCGCGGTCTCCCCACGTCCCGAGCTTGCGGAAGAGCAGGTCCTTGATCGCCGCCGGGATGTTCTCGTTCCCCATGAACGCGCCGGTGAACTCGATCTCGGCGACCAGCCCCATCGACGGGTACTCCTTCGTGTACTCGTAGAACCAGCCGGCGTCCTGCACGTCACCGTTCTTGTATCCCTGGGCGAGCAGCTTGCCCCGCACCGTGTACGAGTCGGTGAGCCAGCCGCGGCGGTCTGTCACGCGCAGCGCGCCGTCGGACAGGTCGGGCATCGCCGTCCTGAACTGCTCGAACAGGGGCTCCACCTCGTAGTCGGCCAGGTGCTCGCGCCAGGCCTCGGGGGTGTCGGCGCCGCCGTTCCCACCGGCGAGGGTCACCGTGTGCGCGATGCCGACAGTGCCGCCGCTCCCGAGCGTCACGTCCTCGTCGTCGACGGCGACGAATGCGCCGTCGTCGGGCCGGAACGCCCGCTGTTCCGGCGTGCCCGGGTCGGCGAGCCACACCACGCGCGCGGCCAGGCGTGACATCACCGGGTGCTCCGCGATGAACTCGCGCCACTCGGCTGCGCTCCAGGTACGGCCCTGGATCATCGCATCGCGCAGCCTCCGGGTCTGCAGCTCCACGACGGCCTTGAGCTCCTTCTTGCCGGCCGTGAGCTGCGCGCGGGCCTCCTTGTAGGCGGCGCGGGTGTCGTCGTCGGCGCCCTGCGGGGTGCTGGGCGGTGTCCTGACGACCTTGCCCTTGTCATTGCGCAGCTCGATCGTGAAGGCATCGGTGATGCGGCCGGTGTACTCGCGCTCGCCGAAGGACAGGCGGAGCACGCCGTCGGCGTCGAACCCGGC
Organism: Myceligenerans halotolerans; assembly: GCF_054782975.1. Taxonomy (NCBI): domain Bacteria; kingdom Bacillati; phylum Actinomycetota; class Actinomycetes; order Micrococcales; family Promicromonosporaceae; genus Myceligenerans; species Myceligenerans halotolerans. The sequence goes on along the minus strand of NZ_BAAGRL010000025.1, from coordinate 37,046 downwards.
GGTCTGCACCGTGCGATCGGCGAGCTGGTCCGCGCTCCAGCCGCGCGCCTCGGCGAGCTGCCCGGCGAGCTCCTGCGCCAGCTCGCGCACCGTGCGGAGCTTGAACTGGCGGGACACCGCGAGCAGGAGCTGCACGGCCGGGCGGTCGCCGTTGGCCGCCAGCGCCCGCACGAGCGAGTCGGCCTGGGAGCGGCGCTGCGGGTGGGCCTTGAAGTAGTGCTGCGCCGCCTCGGCCAGCTGGCTGCCCGGCATCCCGATGGTGAGCGCCAGGAGGCCCTTGTCCTTGGTGGCGGAGCCCAGGTAGCTGGCCTGGTGCGCCTTGAAGGCGCGACGGTAGTGCTCCTCGAGCGGAACGGCGGCGTTCTCCTGCGCCCAGGAGGAGCCCGGGTCCCGGGACAGCCACTGCTGCGCCCACATGTGCTGCTGCTGGGCCGCCTGCTCGGCGTGCTCGCGGGACTCGGCGGCGGACGGACCCCGGGTGTCCTGGGCGATCCAGGCGCGCAGCACGTACGAACCCAGCGCCGCGCGCGACGACTCGTCGAGCAGCGAGACGTAGCGGGCCGGCAGTCCCTCCCCGCTCGGCTCCTTGAGCCGCACCGCGAGCACGACCCACCAGCGCACGATCTCGCGCGGCACCGCGGTGCCGTCCGTCCAGCGCAGGTCCGGGAGCGCGTCGAGCGGGAACCACGCCATGCTGACGGGTGCCTTCTTTTTCAGCCCCCTGGCGGCCTCGGCGGCCAGCTTCGCCGGCGACAGGTGCTCGGCGATGTCGTCGCCCAGCGCCTCCAGTGCCGTGAGGAGCGCCGCCCGCACGTCCTCGCGGCGTTCGCTGCCCAGCGCCGCGCGCAAGGCCGGCAGTGCCTCCTTGTCGCCGAGGTTCGCCAGCCATCCAGCGGCCGACGCTCGCACCGCCGACTTGCCGTCCGTCAGCCCCTGCTCGGCGAGCGCGCGCACGCGCGGGTGCCGGGCGAGGACCCTCTGGGCCTCCAGCCGGTGCATCTTGCCGGAGCTCATCGCGAACGCGGTGAGCCGGGGCAGCAGCGCGGCGGGCACCACCGGGAAGTGATCGAGGATGTCCAGCACCACGGCCGGTGCCCGGTGCGCGTCGTAGCCGTCCCGTGGGGTCAGGTGATGCTCCAGCACGTCGACGTGCTCCGCGAAGTACGGCCACATGCGCTCGGCGGGGAGCGCCTCACTATCCCACCAGCGGTGGAACACCAGGTCGATGATCGCCTCGTCCGGGTCCGGGTATCCGGCTCGGACGAGGGCATCGTGCAGCATGCGCAGGTCCGGGACCTGGTCGAGGCGGCCCCGCATCGACCACCATATCTGGCTGCCTGCATTGGGCAGGACATGGGTGGCGCGCGCGACATGCAGTGGCGACGCCTCGGGGATCACGGTGCTCAGGTTGTCGATGAGCCACGATGCGGTGGCCACGAAGCCGTTCCCGTCCCGCGGGGACGACGACGCCGACTTCCGGCCGGACATGATGTCGACCAGCCGCGTCAGGCGGCCGGTCGTGAACTGCTCCAGCGTCGCGACACCTTGCTCGGCCCCCTGGATGTGCCAGTCGGTCTGGCCCTTCGACCCGGCAGCAGCCTTGTGCTCCTTCAGTACCAGCCGCAGGTTCTCGCGCGCCGCTACCAGTTGCTCGTCCCGGTAGGCCACGACGGCCGTGACGGTCTCCTGCCCGAACTCGATCTCGGGCAGTGGCTCGAAGGGCGGGATCCGGATCTCCGGCTCCGCGGCGGAGTCCAGCGTCCGCGTGCGCTCCACCGCCTTGGTCAGCACCCCGATCCGCGCATCCCGTGCTCGGCCCGGCTGCCTGCGCGTTCTCGTGTTCGATCCCAGTGCGCCGGCGGCTTCCAGCACCCCTTCGATCGCGGCCACTCCGCCCTCGGCGCCGACAATCCTCGTCACGACGTCCTCGATCGCGCTCATGGGTGCTGACTCCAGCAGTGGAGCGAGGAGGCGCACCTGCTCGGCGTCGGACAGCGTGACGATGACGTCGTCGGCTGCCCGCCGCACACCCTTGGCGGTGTCGGCGCACAGCGCCGCGAGCACGGCGCGTAGCGGCTCCGGAACCTGACGCGCCGCCATGAAGTCGCAGAACGCCTCCTTCCCCGGGACCGTGAGCCGCCGCACCCCTGCTTCGACGGCCTCCGTCCTGGCGGCGAGATACCGGGCGGCCTCCGGCGACTGGAGGAGGCGGGCCAGATCGCCTCGGGCCGAGTAGTAGGGCCGGCGCGGCCGCGCCAGGAGGATCTGGACGACCGCCGCGGTGGCCCCGTCGGCCAGACCGCCCGCTCGCGCGACGGCCTCCATCTGCTCCGGCGTCCAGACCGCCCCGTTCCTCTCCTGGCCGCCCACCTGCGTGAGCACGACGTCCTGCGCGAGCACGCCGAACCAGTCCGGGACCTCGGCGTACACCTCGGTGTCGATCGTGATCGCAGCGAGTAGACGGCCCATCCGTGACAGCTGCTCGGGTGTGACCCCGCCGTGCGTGTAGACCCTGCCGCGCGCCCGAGCAGCTTTCTCGATCGTGAGGCCCGACGTCGCGCTCTTGACGCGTCCCTCGACGGCGTCCGTCATCCACGCCCAGCTGAGACGTCCGGGGCTGCTCAGCGCGGCGTCGAGGTCCCTCGTGTCCCGGTCCTGCAGCTCCAGGACGAGTCCGGGCGACGCCCCCTCCAGCACGTAGCGGACCGCACGCTCGTACAACAACTCGCCCTCGATCAGCAGCACCTGCAACGCGACCGACACGACGCCCGCTTCGTCCTTGCGCCGGACCTTCTCCCGCACAGCCTGAAACATCTGAACCCTGTCCCCTCGTCACCGTCGTGAAAGTTGTCTCCACAGCTCAGGGCGCACGTCTCCCAGGGAGACCCAGCGCCGTGCCGGGATGACGCACAACGTAGCGGGGGTCACTGACACGGGGATGCCGACCGCCGTACCCGGGTGTCGTGGCTCAAGGGGCGGGCGAGGTGATCGGCCCGGTCAGGTCAGGTGTCCCCGTCCGACGGCGGTCGCGGGGTGCCTCGACGCGGGGTGCCCCGGCACCGTCGTCGGACGGACCGTCAGAACGGATACGTCGCGACCTGCGACCGGACGGTGACCCACTGGGTCTCGGTGAAGGCCTCGATGTTGGCCTCGTGTCCGCCGAAGCGGGCGCCCGTGCCGGAGGCGCCGACCCCGCCGAACGGTGCCTGCGCCTCGTCGTCGACCGTCTGGTCGTTGACGTGCACGATCCCGCTGGGGATGCGGTCGGCGAGCTCGTAGCCGGCGAACGGGTCGCGGGTGAGCACGCCCGCCGACAGGCCGTACTCGGAGGCCGAGACGAGTTCGATCGCCTCGTCGAGCGTCTCGAACCGGACGACGGGCGCGACCGGCCCGAAGATCTCCTCGGTGAACACCGGGTTGTCCGCCGTCACGCCGGACAGCACCGTGGGCTCGTAGAACAGCCCCTCGTGCTTGCCGCCCGTCTCGATCGTGGCGCCCGCCTCGACCGCGGCCAGGACGAGCGCGTGAACCTTGCCGCACTGTGCGGCGTCGATGATCGGCCCGAGCGGCACGCCCGTGGCCGGGTCCCCCACGGGGATGATCCGCGCCTTGTCGGCCAGCGCGGCGACGTACCGGTCGTAGATCTCCGCGTGCACGAGGTGGCGGCCGGTCGTCATGCATATCTGCCCCTGGTGCAGGAACGAACCCCAGGCACCGGCGGACGCGGCGGCGACCGGGTCGACGTCGGGCAGCACGATCAGCGCGTTGTTCCCGCCCAGCTCCAGGTGGGCGCGCTTGAGCAGGGCGCCGGCCCGCGCGCCGATGGTGCGCCCGGCCGCCGTCGATCCCGTGAACGAGATCACCGGCACCCCGGGGTGCTCGACGACGGCCGCTCCCGCCTGCGCGCCACCCGGCACCACGGAGAACAACCCGGCGGGCAGGCCCGCCTCCTCCAGCAGCGCCGCGAGGAAGAGCCCGCCCGCCACGGACGTGCGCGGGTCCGGCTTGAGCACGACGGCGTTGCCGACCGCGAGCGCCGGGAACACCGAGCGGGCTGCGAGGATCGCGGGGAAGTTGAACGGCGAGATCACGCCGACCACGCCCACGGGGCGGCGCCGGGCCAGGCTGAGTCGTGGCTGTCCGGTCTGCAGCAACTGCCCGTACGGCATCATCGCGGTGGCGGCGGCCTGGTGGAGTTCGGCGGAGACGAGCCCGGTCTCGAACGCCGCCTTGCCCTGGCCGGATCCGGCTTCGCGGACGAGCCAGTCGGCCAGGACGTGGCCGTGCTCGTCCAGCAGCGCGGCCGCGCGGCGCATGATCCCGGCGCGTTCCTCCGCGGGCCGTGCGGCCCAGTCGGCCTGGGAGGCCAGGCCGAGGAAGACGGCCTGGTCGACGTCGGCCGCGGTTCCGGAGGCCACGGCCGCTATGCGTGTGCCGGTGGCCGGTGCCGTGACCGCGGCGACGGCGTCGAGCGACACCCAGCCGCCCACGTAGGCCTTGCCTTCCCAGAGTTCCTGCGCGAAGAACGTCATCGTCCTGCCTCTCGTCGTCGGGTCCTGCCCCGCCGCGGGACCGGTCGGGCGGCCCCCGCGGCGGGCGCACCCGCCAGGGGTGCCTGGCAGCGAACGTAGGGGGCGGGCGGGGCGGATGAACCGACGATCCGTGCACGATGCGCCCGCATGTTCGCTGGGCGTTGCTCATGGCGCGGCCGGGGGCCTAGCATTCGCGGTGCACCACGTCGCAGAAGGCCGCGCGTGAGGAGCGAGCACATGGGGAACTCCGGAGTTCTCGAAGCAGGCAGCGCCGACGCCTGGGCGTCGATCGTCAGCAACTGCTTCGTGCCGCTGTCCTGCATCGGGTTCGAGGACAGCTTCGCCGGGCGCATGGAGCACACCGCTCTCGGCGCCGGCCTGTCCGTCTCCCTGGTCACGACCTCGGGGACGAGCGCCGAGCACACCGAGCGGCTCGCTCGCGGCGCCGCGAGCGACGACCTGCACCTGTCGCTGCAGCGTTCCTCACGCGGGGTGGTGTCCTCGGGCGGGCACGCGGTGGCGGTGCGGGCCGGGTCGGTGTCGGTGTACCCGGTGCACGAGCCCTACTACCTCGACTACTCCCCGCCGGACCAGCAGCAGCTCATCGTGCAGGTGTCGCGGGCGTCGCTGGGACTGCCCGCCGGGATGCTCGACGCGGCATCCCTCCGGATCGCGCTGCCGGGCGGTGCCCGGCGGCCGGCCGCGGCGAACCTCTTCTCGTACGTGGCGGGCCCGGGCAGAGGCGGGACGTCCGACGACGACGACGACGGCGAGCCGGACGAGCTCGCCGCGGTGACGCGCGACCTGGCGGCGGTGATGATCCAGTCGTCGTTCACGAGCGCACCCGTCACGCCGCACACCGCGGGCGGGCTGCGGCACTCGGCGCAGGAACACCTGCGCCGCCACGCCGCCGACCGGCACCTGAGCCTGGACGACGTCGCCCACCGCCACGGCGTCTCGCGCCGCAAGCTCTACCAGGTCTTCGAGCCCAGCGGGACGACGCCGGCGGCGTTCCTGCGCCGGACGCGGCTGCGCACGGCGGCGGTGCTGCTGTCGACGACGGCCCGGTCGGTGACGGAGATCGCCTACGCCTCCGGCTTCGACACCCCGGAGACGTTCACCCGCGCCTTCCGCCGCGAGCACGGCACGACGCCGCGCGACTGGCGGTTCCGCGGGTAGATGTGGTCGGTCGGACGCCAAGCGGTCGGTCGGATGTCAATGCGGTCGGCGCCTCAGGGGGCCGACCGCATCGACATGGAGCCGACCGCGCGACGTCGGACCCGGCCGTGACCAACGAGATAGTCGCGTTCGGTGAAGTGCGGCGTAGCCTGAACCGGTGGAGAACCCCATCGACATCCAGCGCCTCACCGGTCACGTCGACTACCACGAGGGCTGGGACCAGCAGCGCCGCACGCACGCACAGATCCGCACCGGCGATGCGCCGGACACCCTCTTCCTGCTGGAGCACGCGTCGGTGTACACCGCCGGCCGGCGCACCAACAGGTCCGAGTACCCCACGGACGGCACCGAGGTGATCGACGTCGATCGCGGCGGCAAGATCACGTGGCACGGACCCGGCCAGATCGTGGCGTACCCGATCGTGAAGCTCGCGCAGGCGTTCGACGTCGTCGGCTACATCCGCACGCTCGAGGCCGCCGTCATCGACGTGTGCGCGCAGCTCGGCGTCGAGACCATCCGCGTCGAGGGACGCTCGGGCGTGTGGGTCGCCGCCGACGATCCCGCCACTCTTCCCGAGGGCGCGGTGCCCCGCCGCGAGCGCAAGGTGTGCGCGATCGGCGCGCGGGTGGCGAAGGGCATCACCATGCACGGCCTCGCGCTGAACTGCGACCCGGACCTGGCCGCGTTCGACCTGATCGTGCCGTGCGGCATCGAGGACGCCGACGTGACGTCGCTCTCGGCGGAGCTCGGCCGCGACGTCACCGTCCCCGAGGTGCTGCCCCTCCTCAAGGAGGCGCTGGTCCGCCGGCTGACGCCGCTGCTCGCCGCCGGGCGGGCCGAGACCACGGGCGCCCCCGCACCCACCGGGAACACGGCACCCGCCGAACCGGTTGCCGCCCGATAGACGGACGATGCGCTCGGCAGCTCGCGCCCTGACCGGCGCCACGGTCGCGCCACGGTCGGCAGCTTGTCGTGGAATCGGCAGTTCGAGCTGCCGATTCCACGACAAGCTGCCGACCGTGGCGCGGCCCAGGCGTCGGCCGGGGCTGGTGCCGAAGGTGTCAGGTATCTGCGGGTGATCAAGCCCACGCACGCGCGGGCCGTCACCACGACCGCCGTCGTACACGAACGCCGTAGGCTGGCCAGGAGAACCCTGACCTGGGAGGGGAAGACAGCGTGACCATCGCACCCGAGGGCCGTCGCATGCTCCGCGTCGAAGCGCGCAACGCGGCGACCCCCATCGAGAAGAAGCCCGAGTGGATCAAGACCCGGGCGACGATGGGACCCGAGTACCGCGACATGAAGGGCCTGGTCAAGGGCGAGGGCCTGCACACGGTGTGCGAGGAGGCGGGCTGTCCCAACATCTTCGAGTGCTGGGAGGACCGGGAGGCGACGTTCCTCATCGGCGGTGACCAGTGCACCCGCCGCTGCGACTTCTGCCAGATCGACACGGGCAAGCCGGCGGAGTTCGACCGGGACGAGCCGCGGCGCGTGGCGGAGTCGGTCCGGACGATGGGGCTGAAGTACTCGACGGTGACGGGCGTGGCCCGTGACGACCTGCCCGACGGCGGCGCCTGGCTCTACGCCGAGACCGTGCGCCAGATCCACGCGCTGAACCCGGGCACGGGCGTCGAGCTGCTCATCCCCGACTTCAACGCGATTCCCGAGCTGCTGGACGAGGTCAACGAGTCCCGCCCGGAGGTGCTCGCGCACAACGTGGAGACGGTGCCGCGGATCTTCAAGCAGATCCGCCCGGCCTTCCGCTACGAGCGGTCGCTGTCCGTGCTGACGCGGGCGCGCGAGGCGGGGCTGGTGACGAAGTCGAACCTGATCCTCGGGATGGGCGAGACCATCGACGAGATCAAGCAGGCCCTCGTGGACCTGCACGACGCGGGCTGCGACCTCATCACGATCACGCAGTACCTGCGCCCGTCCGTGCGGCACCACCCGGTGGACCGCTGGGTGCGGCCGGAGGAGTTCGTGGAGCTCAGCGAGTTCGCGGAGGAGACCGGGTTCCTGGGCGTGATGGCGGGGCCGCTGGTGCGGTCCTCGTACCGCGCGGGCCGGCTGTGGGGCCAGGCCATGACGAAGAAGGGGCGCGAGATCCCCGACGCGCTGCAGCACCTGGGCGAGCCGATGACGGCCCGTCAGGAGGCGTCGAGCCTGCTGGCTCCGCGCTGAGCGGACGTCCCCGGGATCACTTTCCTCGAACGGCGGACGCGGACCTCGGTCCGCGTCCGCCGTTCTGCACCCCCAGCCGTCCGCCCGCCCGCGGCAACGCAAGTAGAATCGGATTTCATGGCCCGATCGAACTCTCCAGACAGCACGCGCGCAGGCGAGGGCGGCACCAAGAAGCCCAAGAAGCAGCGCTGGTACCACCAGGTGTGGGCCGTCTACAAGATGACCCACAAGCAGGATCCGTCGGTGACGTGGATCATGGCGGGCGTCTTCGTGGCGATCGTGCTCCTGGCCGAGGTGATCGGCCTGCTCTGGGGCCACCCGATCTACATGCTGATCGTGGGCATCCCGTTCGGCCTGCTCGGCGCGATGTTCGTGCTGTCGCGCAGGGCGGAGAAGGCCGCCTACACGCAGATCCAGGGCCAGCCGGGTGCCGCCCGGGCCGCGCTCGGGACGGTGCGCGGCGGCTGGACGTTCGAGGACGAGCCCGTCGCCGTCGACCCCCGCAACCAGGACTTCGTGTTCCGCGGCGTCGGCCGTGCCGGGGTGGTGCTGGTGTCCGAGGGGCCCTCGCACCGCGCGCGGAAGCTGCTCGACAAGGAGAGCAAGCGCACCGCCCGCGTGCTGCCCAACGTGCCGGTCACGACGATCCAGTGCGGTGACGAGGAGGGGCAGGTCCCGCTGACCAAGCTCACCCGCTCCGTGACGAAGCTGAAGAAGACGCTCACGAAGTCCGAGGTGACCGAGGTCGGCAAGCGCCTCAAGGCGCTCGGCGGCGCCAGGCTGCCGATCCCGAAGGGTATCGACCCGACGCGCATGCGCCCCGACCGCAAGGCGATGCGCGGCCGCTGATCCGATTCCTGCTCCGTTGAACATCCGTCCAGCGGACAGCGATGGGGCCCGGACGCCGGTTCTGGCAATGTGTGAGCCGCTGACGAGGGCCGGACTTACCCTTCTCCCGGGAGTTACACACCCGAGAGCCGGGCGTAACGTGGCGGCAACAATCAGTAACCCGAGAGAAACCGCGGAACCATAGGTTCGGGTGGATCCGTGCGCGGTCAACCGGACGGTCACTCTCCCGAACGTCATCCAGCGAGCCAAGGAGCGCAGATGTTCAGCAACGCCGAGGAGGCAATCGCCTTCACCCGCACCGAGGGGGTGGAGTTCGTCGACGTCCGGTTCATCGACCTGCCGGGCGTGATGCAGCACTTCAACATCCCCGTCGACCAGTTCAGCGAGGACTCGTTCACCGAGGGCCTCATGTTCGACGGTTCGTCGATCCGCGGGTTCCAGGCGATCCACGAGTCCGACATGAAGCTCGTGCCGGACGTGGGCACGGCGTTCGTCGACCCGTTCCGCAAGGCCAAGACGCTGGTCATGAACTTCTCGATCGTGGACCCGTTCACGAACGAGCCGTACGCCCGCGACCCGCGCAACATCGCGGCCAAGGCCGAGGCGTACCTCCGCTCCACGGGCATCGCGGACACCGCGTTCTTCGCGCCCGAGGCGGAGTTCTACATCTTCGACGACGTGAAGTTCGGTACGTCGCAGTCCGAGAGCTTCTACTCGATCGACTCCGAAGAGGCCTGGTGGAACACCGGTCGCGAGGAGGAGGGCGGCAACCTCGGGTACAAGACCCGTTACAAGGGTGGCTACTTCCCCACCTCGCCGAGCGACCGTTTCGCGGACCTCCGCGACGACATGGTCAAGACCCTCGGCCAGGTCGGCCTCTCCGTCGAGCGGGCTCACCACGAGGTGGGCACGGCCGGCCAGCAGGAGATCAACTACAAGTTCAACACCCTGCTGCACGCCGCCGACGACCTGATGAAGTTCAAGTACGTCATCAAGAACGTGGCCTTCGAGGCCGGTAAGTCGGCGACGTTCATGCCGAAGCCGATCTTCGGTGACAACGGCTCCGGCATGCACTCCCACCAGTCCCTGTGGCTGGGCGGCGAGCCGCTGTTCTACGACGAGAAGGGCTACGGCGGCCTGTCCGACACGGCCCGCTGGTACCTCGGCGGCATCCTCAAGCACGCGCCGTCGCTGCTGGCCTTCACGAACCCCTCGATGAACTCGTACCACCGTCTGGTGCCGGGCTTCGAGGCCCCCGTGAACCTGGTCTACTCGGCCCGTAACCGCTCCGCCTCGATCCGTATCCCGATCACGGGCTCCTCGCCCAAGGCGAAGCGCATCGAGTTCCGCGCGCCGGACCCGTCGTCGAACCCGTACCTCGCGTTCTCGGCGATGCTGCTCGCCGGCATCGACGGCATCAAGAACAAGATCGAGCCGCCGGCGCCGGTCGACAAGGACCTGTACGAGCTGCCCCCGGAGGAGCACGCGCTCATCCCGCAGGTCCCGACGTCGCTCCCCGAGGTGCTCGACGCCCTCGAGGCCGACCACGAGTTCCTCACCGCCGGTGACGTCTTCTCCGAGGACCTCATCTCGACGTGGATCGACTACAAGCGCGAGAACGAGGTGGACCCGATCCGCCTGCGCCCGCACCCGCACGAGTTCGAGCTGTACTACGACATCTGATCGGCTGCCCGCATAGGGCCTGGTCGGAACGCTGAAACGGCGGTTGACCTGCATCGATGCCTCTCGGCACTGTGCAGCGTCTGCCGCCGTTTCTCGTGCTGCCGTGTCAGTGCCCCCGGCCCGGAGATCCGAGTTACTGCTCACGCCAGAGCCTGTCGATGGGCATGACGTGGAGGCGGTCCTCGTACGTGTAGGAGCGGGCTCCGGTGTATAGGGCAACGCCCGCGACGAAGGCGTCCCCGAGGAGATCTCGAAGCTTGGCCAGTCCGCGGAGGTCATTCCCGGAGACACGGGCGGCTGCCTTGATCTCGAAGGCGATGACACGACCGTCATCAATCTCCAAGACCAGATCGGCTTCGTCGTTGTCCTTGGTGCGCCACTGTCCGGCGTCGGCGATCTCCTCGGTCCAGCTCGCCTCCTTAAGAATCTCCTGCACGACGAATGTCTCCAGCGGGTGCCCGAACTCGGCCAGCGCTGCCGGATCCCGCCGGGCGAGCTTTTCGGCTGTGAGCCGCAGAAGGCGGGTCGAGACACCGGTGTCGACCATGTGGGCCTTCGGGCGCGCCGTGGTGCGCTTGGTCAGTGTTCTGTCCCAGGCGGGCAGAAGCTGGACGAGGAACACCGCTTCGAGGAGGCGCACGTAGTCGCGGGCGGTCGAGGCGTCAATCCCGACGCCGTGCGCGAGTTGGGCACCATTGAGGAGCTGAGCGGTCTGCCCGGCAAGGCGTTCGAGGACGGCAGGCAGCGTGTGGGCCTGACGCACACGTGAGATCTCCTGCACATCGCGTTCGAGCGTGAGGCGGACGTAGTTGTCGAACCATCGCCAGCGAGCCCGATCGGTCCCGGCTGTCATGGCGATGGGGAAACCGCCACGGGTGATGCGCGCGATGTACTCCTCGCGCGTGGTGGACGACGGCGCCGCGAGCACAAACTTCTCAGGGTCAGTCAGGAGCCGGCTCAACATGTCGGGACGGGTTCCCTCGACCTCGGCCTGGGAAAACGGCAGGACCTGCAACCGGTCGAGCCGACCGGTCAGTGCCTGCGCGGCCCGCGGCAGCGACTCGTGCCGCGCGGAGCCCGTGAGGACGAACTGACCAGGTCGACTTGAGGTATTCAGGCGCGCCTTGATCGCGTCGAGAACGACCGGCGCGTGCTGGTACTCGTCGATCAGCACTGGACCCGGACCGTCGATCATCGTCGCGGGGTCCTGCGCGACGGCGGTCCGCGTGTCGAGGTCATCCAGGTCCAGCACACGGCCGCCGAGCCTGTCCGCCAGCGCGTGAAGCAAGGTCGACTTGCCTACGGTCCGAGGCCCTTCAAGCAGGACGACAGGACTCTCCGTGGCGTGCGTGAGAGCGACGTCCAGGATCCTGCGTTCGATCAGCCCAGAGGCATGTTCCATGAACCGACACGATAGTTGAATCCCGTAACGGCCGCACCTCGAATCCCGTAACGGTCGGGATGCAAGTCCCCGAACGGTCGGCGCTCGAGTCCCGTAACGGTCGCACTTCGAATCCCCGAACGGTCGGCCTCAGGGTGGCCGCGCCGTGAAGCCGCGTCTCCCGCACTCACTGACCAGCCTCGACGTATACATCAGATGTCCTGGTCATTGGATCTTCGATCGCAGCGAAGCAGATGGCATGTTCGTGCAGATCGGCTCTCACACCCTGGACAAAGGGGCGGATCCAGGCTAACAATACATCTGATGTTCAGAGGCGACGCCTCGCCCGATCCGTGCTCGCCCACCGTCCGTGCCGTTTCGCGAACAGGAAGCTTCCGCCCGCAGTTCCCCTTCCTCCTCAAGGAGTCGCACAATGTCGTTCGCTCCCCTCACCAGACGTTCCCTCATGAAGGCCGCCGCCCTTGCCGGCGGCGTCGCGACGTTCGGCCTGCCGCAGGTCATGTGGTCCGCCACCGCCGAGGCGTACACGGTCCCCGCCAAACTGGACTGGTGGTACCAGGCCCGGCTGGGCATGTTCATCCACTTCGGGTCCTACTCCTACCTCGGCCGGGGCGAGTGGGTGATGCACAGCGACGACTGGAGCAAGGCCGACTACCAGACCCAGGTCAGCAAGGCCTTCAACCCCACCGCGTTCAGCGCCGCCGACATCGCCGAGCTCGCCGAGAGCGCCGGCATGAAGTACCTCGTGATCACCGCCAAGCATCACGAGGGCTTCGCGATGTGGGACTCGGACGTCGCGAGCTTCACCGACACCACCGGCACCCAGCAGTACGACCTCCACGACTACGCCGGGCACGAGGGCGATCTGCTGGCGGCACTCAAGACCGAGTGCGAGAGCCGTGGCATCAAGTTCTGCCTGTACTACTCGATTCTCGACTGGAACCACCCCTCGCAGACCCGCCGGCAGGGCGGCGTCACCACGATGTCCTCGCAGGCCGCGCGCGCCGCCTACATCACCGACATGAAGGCCCAACTGCAGGAGCTGCTGGACCGCTACGACCCGGCACTGCTGTGGTTCGACGGCGACTGGTTCGCCGAACCCAGCAGCCCCACACCGGAGGACTGGTGGCTGGAGTCGGACGGCGTCGACCTCTACAACTGGCTGATCGCACGCAAGCCCGACCTCATCGTCAACGAACGGGTCAAGCGTGACCTCGGTCTCGGCGACTACGCAGTCGCGGAGTTCGGCGTACCTGCCGTCGCAATGGAACGGCCGTGGGAGCGGTGCGTCACGATGAACGGCGCCTGGGGCTACAACTCCTCGAGGGAAAACTCCTACCGGTCCGTCGAGGACGTCGTGCAGGAACTCGTCACGGTCGTCTCCCGGGACGGAAACCTGCTGCTGAACATCGGCCCCAAGGGTGACGGCTCGATCACCGACGGGTCCGTGACCATCCTCAACGGCCTGGGCTCCTGGATGTCGACGTACGGCGACAGCGTCTACGGCACGAGCGGCAGCCCGTTCGCCGCCGAGCCGAGCTGGGGCAGGGTCACCAAGAAGAACGGAAAGCTCTTCGCCCACGTCTTTACCTGGCCCGCGAACGGCGTGCTCCAGATCCCGGCGATCGACAACACGATCAGTCGCGTCTATCTCATGGACAACCCGTCGGCCTCGCTCAGCTACACCGTCAGCGGCAGCTACATCGACGTCGCGGTGCCGGCCACCTCGCCCGACGCCAGCGTCCCGGTGGTCTGCGTCGAGGTCGACGGGATGCCCACAGCGCCCACGACGACCTCCGTGACGGTGTTTCAGCATGTCGCCTATTCCGGATCCAGCGCCGAGCTGCCCCTGGGCAGCTACACGTCCTCCCAGCTGTCGGCCGCCGGAGTGGCGCCCGCCAGCATCTCCTCGATGCTGGTGCCCGACGGCTACCAGGTGACGGGCTACTCCGGTGACAACCTCACGGGCACGGCCTGGACGTTCACCGCGAACAACTCCGACCTTCGCGCGACCGGCAACAACGATGCCATCAACTCGCTGAAGGTGTCGTTCGACCCGGCCGCCCACTTCCGCCTGATCAACGTCACGAACCACCTGGCCCTCGACAGCGGCGGCAACGTCGCCAGCGGCTCGAACCTGAAGCAGTGGACGCCGGTCACCAGCACCAATCTGCAGTGGCAGGCGATCGACCTCGGCAACGACTACTACAGGCTCGTGAACCGCACCAACGGCATGGTCGCCGACGGCTGGGGCTCCACCACCAAGGGCGACCCAGTGCGGCAGGCAGCCTGGAACGGCGGCACCAACCAGCAGTGGAGGATCACCGACCGTGGCGACGGCCGGTACTCGATCGCCAACCGCACCACGGGGCTGGTCCTCGACGGCGGCGGAGCGGTCCCGTCCGGTTCAGTGACCAAGCAGTGGACATGGTTCCAGCACAACAACCTGCTGTGGACATTCGACGGAGTCGTCTGACCGCAGCGGCACATCCGCGCTCCCCGCCGACGACGGGCGAGGTGGTGGAGAGCCACTCGGCCGCCCGCACAGAGGCGGGTCGGAGCACTGGAACGGCGGCTGGCCTGCACTCTTGCCACGTGGTAAGAGTGCAGGCCAGCCGCCGTTCGTCACGTCAGGACCGGTCCGGCGCGTGCATGTCGCTGACGTCGACGTGCACGGCTTCGACGTCGAGCTCGAGGAGGTTCTCGACGGCCTCGATCACGTCGGTGCGGATCTTCGTGGCCACCGCCTTGATGGAGTCCAGCCGTCTCCTGCCGCTCACACCCATCTGAGGCCTTCGGCGGTTGTGTCGGGGGACCTTCGGCACTGATTCGAACCTCGGACGGCGCCTAGCGTGGTCATCGTCCGATTGCCGAGGGAGGCGCGATGGACCGCAGACTCATGACCCTGCTGGGACTGCTGCGCCGTAGCGGTGGTGACCTCGCAGGCGATGATCTTCTCGTCGTGGAGCGATGCCAAGGCCGGCACCGCGGCGAACCTCATTCTTCTCGTGGCCGTCATCCATGGGTATGCCTCGTGGGGACCGGCGAGCTACCGCGCTGAGTACCACCGCCGGGCCAGGTCGGCCCTCGCCGACCTGGCCACCAAGATGCGCTCAGCGGCTGGGATGGTGACCGACGCAGATCTCGCACACCTCCCAGCGCCCGTCGCCGCCTATGTCCGGCAATCCGGCGCCGTCGGGCAGCCCCGGGTAGCCAGTTTCCGTGCCCGTATCCACGGCAGGATCCGAGGTGCCCCGGACAAGCCTTGGATGAAGTTCACCAGCTACAACCCCCACTCGTCACTCGCCCAGGAGGCAGAGATGAACGCCGTGCAGCCGTACCCCTCCGTTGACGACGCGGGCGGCTTCCCCCGCGATGGCACCGAGGAGCAGATCTGGCAGTTCCTGCTGCGCTATGCCGTCCGCGCACCCTCGGGGCACAACACCCAGCCCTGGCGGTTCCACATCGCCGAGCGCCGCCTTCGCCTGTACGCCGACCGCAGCCGGGCATTGGCCGTGGTCGATCCCGAGGACCGGGAGCTGGTGATGAGCTGCGGTGCCGCCCTGGCTCACCTCATCGTGGCGTTGCGGCACTTCGGGTACGCCGGCGACGTGTCGGAGTTCCCCGACCGCGACGACCGCGATCTGCTCGCCACCGTGGGCCTCGGTCAGGCACACACGCCGCGACCGGGCGACCATCAGCTGTTCGAGGCCATCGACAAGTGGCACGCGCACTGCTCCGTCTTCGAGGCCCGGCCCGTCGCCCAAGAGGTCCTGGCGCAGCTCGGGCGCGACATCCACCATGCCGGAGCCAATCTGCATGTGCTCACCGGCGACGGCCCCAGAGCGGCCATCGCCGCGCTCGTCGGCGAGGGCGACCGCAGCCAGTTCGACGATGCAGGCTTCCGTCATGAGCTTGCCGCCTGGATCCACCCCAACCGCACCCGCCGTCCCGACGGGATGCCCGGCTACGCGTTCGGCATCTCCGACCTGGTCGTCCTCGGTCTGCAGCGGCGCGGCCCGGTACCGGCCGTCAGGAGTGCTGCTGGAGAAACCGTACGATCGCGTGGTTCACGCTGTCGGGTTCCTGCTCGGCCGGGTAGTGGCCGGACTCTTCGAGGACGAGCCGGGTGACGTCGGTTGCCAGGGTGGCCATTCCCTGTGCGACAGCTGCCCCCATCGCGTAGCGGCCTCCGATCGCCAGGACAGGCGTGGAGATCGACTGGGGGGCGAGCGCCTGGATGTCGCCGATGTCCTTGGACCGAGTGCGGTAGTAAGCAAGCCCGGCGTCCAGAACGCCAGGAGTGCTGTAGGCCTCGAGGTAGACCTGAAGGATGTCCGGATCGAGGCCGCTTGGTCCGGCGCTCTGTTCCAGGAACGTGCCGTAGTACGCCGCCTCCCCTCCGGGCACGAGCTTCTCCGCAAGGCCGGGTACCCGATTGAAGGGGCCGTGCCAGTCCGGATAGAAGTCGCGGCCGGGCGTGGGGACCTCGATATCGACACCGGGAAGGATCTCTTCCTCGACCATGAGCGCACTGACCGACTCGGGCGCGGCGGCGGCGATGAAGTATCCGACCGTCGCACCCCAGTCGTGACCGACGATGGCGAAGCGGGTAACACCCTCCTGTGCCAGCCGTGCCCGGACCCAGTCGGCGAGTGCCGCTTTGCCGAAGTCAGTCACGTCGGAGGCCGGAACGGCTCCAAGTCCAGGAAGCGTGACCGGGATCGCTGTGATGCCGACGCCTTCAAGTGCTGGAATCAGGTATCGCCAGTGCTCAGTCGTGACTGGCCAGCCATGCAGCAGCACCGCCGTCGGGGTTTGGTTCTCTTTCATCGCCCCATGATGCCCGGCCTCCGGATCCCCTGAGGACAGGGGGTGTACTCCAACAGAAGACCACGATCCTCATCGCACGACCTCCACCGGCGCGCCCGCGGCCGACGTCGCGGACGCTCCAGGCGCCTCCGACGCCCCCACGAAAAGTCCACGCGAGCCGCAAGCGCCTTCCCGGTGGCGGCACGCGTGGACTCCTCCGAGTCGGGCGGGCTATGCGAACACGACGAGGAGTCCACGGCAGGGCTGCCGATCGCATGGGCGTTTCGCTCATGGAGTTCCTCGACGGTGAGCCGGAGGATCTGACCGGCGGGTACACGCACGGCGATGCGGAACAAGATATCGATCGGAGGTTTCGACCAGGGCCGGACAATGTCTCCGCTGAAGTCGTCATTGCGGTCGAAGCGATTGGAGTCGTCCTGCACGACGAGCAGATGATAGTGCTCGTGGGCATGACCTCGGCCTCCATGCAGCGCGCCCTCAGGGCTGCTGATGTCGCCGGAACGGCGGCTGAACCGCACCATGGCACGTAGCAGTGTCAGCCGCCGTTCCTCGGGTCAGGACGGGTCAGGCGTGTGCATGTCGCTGACGTTGACGTGCACGGCCTCGACGTCGAGCTCGAGGAGGTTCTCGACGGTGTCGATCACGTCGGTGCGGATCTTCGTGGCCACCGCCTTGATGGGGCTCCCGTACTCGGCGACGAACGAGACCGTGATCGTCGCGACGTCGTCGGCGACCTCGACCCCGGCGCCGTCGAGGGCGTACACGCCCTCGACCTTGGCCGCCACTGCGTTGACGAGCTTCGCCACGACCCCGTCGCTCACGGTGGTGTTGCCGCGGACGTCCGCCGCCGGTCGCACGTTCGCCGCGTCGGCCTCGGCGTCGGGGGCGTCGGTCGCCTGGTCGTCGCTTGCGGAGTCGGAGGTGTCGGCGGCCTGCTCGGCGTCGGTCTCGTCCACCTCGTCGTCCGTGTCTGCAGCGTCGTCGCCTGCTGCGTCCTCGTCCGCAGCGTCCTCGCCCGCCGCGCCGTCACCCGCAGCGTCCGCTGCCGCGCTGTCCTCACCGGTACCGTCCTCGCCCGCGTCGGCATCGCCGTCGGCATCGGATGCCTCGGCTCCGTCCTCGGGGGCGGCGAGCGGTGCGTCGTCCTGCACGGCGTCGGTCGCGTCGTCGTCGACCACCGCTGCCTCACCCTCGGTCACCGGGTCGCCGGACGTCTCCTGAGCCTCGTCGGTTGTGTCGGCTTCACCCTCGGCGACGGCATCGCCTCCGGGGACGGACTCACCCTCCGTAGCGGCTTCACCCTCGGGAACGGCATCGCCGTCGACGGCGTCGGTCTCCCCCTCGGCTTCTTCCGCAGGGGCGTCCGGGGTGCTCTCGTCGGCGTTCGACGCGACGTCGTCCGCGGTCTCGCGCTGTTCCGTCGGGTCGACGGCGGCCGCGTCGGCGCCCTCGCCGGCGGGGACGTCGACGGCGACGTCACCATCAGCGGGCACGCTGCCGTCCGCGGTGTCGGCGACGGCCCCGCGGACCACGAACGGGTTGCTGCTCTGCTCGGCGGTGTCGGTCACGGCCGCCTGGGGCGCGATGGCCGCGTTCGCCTCGGTCTCCGATGCGGCCGCGGCGTCGTTGCCGCTGGTCGTGGTGTCGGAGGACTCGTTGGGTCGGTGGAAGATGTTGTTGATGAACTCGGACATGCGGACGAGTCTCCTTCGACTGGGGATGCGGTTGGGTACGCGGGAGCGGGCGCCGTCCAGGGGATGCGATCAGTGACGCTCGTCACGTGTCCTGTGTTCATACATCCCGTGACCCGACGGTGACAAGACCGAGAAGACGCCGTCGCCAGTTCTTCCCGGGAGATTCGCCCGCGGTTCAACGGGCGCAGGCCCGTCGCGTCAGGTCCGCGGCGGCCGGGGCACGCCGGACGCGCCGGGACGATCGCCGCCTCTGGCAGGGCCCTCGCCCGTCCGGCCTCGCCTGTCCGGCCGGCGCGTGATCGGAGTTTGCGGCCGGCACCGCGCTCCCGCCTCACGGCAGGTTGCGGTGCCGGCCGTTGTTTCTCGCGTCAGGACAGGTCAGGCGTGTGCAGGTCGCTGACGTTGACGTGCACGGCTTCGACGTCGAGCTCGAGGAGGCCCTCGGCGGCCTCGATCACGCCGGTGCGGACCTGGGTGGCCACGGCCTTGACAGGGCTCCCGTAGTCGGCGACGAACGAAACCGTGACCGTCGCGACGTCGTCGACGACCTCGACCCCGGCACCATCGAGGGCGTACACGCCCTCGACCTTGGCCGCCACCGCATTGACGAGCTTCGCCACGACGCCGTCGCTCACTGTGGTGTCACCTCGCAGGTGCGCCGGCGGACGCGAGTCCGCCGCGTCTGTCTCGGCGCCGGCTTCCTCGGCGGCCGCCGCGGCGACCTCCTCCGCAGCGCTGTCCTGGTCGCCGCCTACGGCGTCGGCGATGTTACGCCCGGCCGGTTCGGTACCGTCCATCGGAGCCTCCTCGCCCGCGTCGTCCTGGCCTGCTCCATCCTGGTTCGCATCGTCCCGGCTCGCATCGGCAGGCTCGCCTTCCTCGGAGTCCTGGGGACCCTCGGCCCCCTCATCGGCCACGCCGGGCGTGGGGCCGTCCTCTTCCGTGCCAGCCTCTGGCGCAGTGCTCTCGGCGACCACAGCCTCGCCGTCGGCCACCGGGTCGGCGACCATCTCCTGGACCACGTCCGGCACTTCAGCCTCGCTCCGGGCGGCGTCGTCCGCGCTGACTCCCTCGGCAGCGCCCGCATCGGCAGTGCCCGCATCAGAGAATCCCGCGGCCACTTCCGCGGGCACCTCCGAGGAGGTGTCTTCGTCCTCGGTAGCAGTGCCGCTGTCCGTGGTGTCCGCCGGGAGCGTGTCGGCCGGCCCTGCGACACCAACCGCCTCGGTGGTCTCGATGGCGGAGGCGTCCGCGGCAGCCTCACCATCGCCGGACTCGCCTGCGTCTACTTCCGCGGCGTCCACGACGTCGTCGACGGCGGTCTTCCGGACCGCAGGCGCGCCCGCGCCCCGTTCGACGGTGTCGCTCGCGGCCACCTGGATCGCGATCGCCAGGGGCGTCTCGGGACCCGATGCGGGCGCGTCGTCGTCGCCGCTGTTCGCGGGCCGGGGGGACGCGCTGGGGCGGTGGAAGACGTTGTTGCTGATTTCGGCCATGCGGACGGGTCTCCTTCGGTGAGGATGCGGCGGGTTCCTGCGAACGGCGTCGTGCTGGGGATCCGACCGATGCCGCAGGTCACGGGTCCTGTGTTCATACATGCCGCACCCCACCGGTGACAAGGCCGAGCCGACGTCGTCGCCGGTTCTTTCCGGGAGGTTCGCCTGCGGTTCAACAGTTCCACGACGGGAACGAGAGCCCGCGGACGCTCGAGGGTCGGTGCCCGTGTTCACCGGTGGGCCCGGGGGCGGGGCACGGATGAGACCGGCCGCGTCACGCCCGCTGTGGCCGGATCGTGCCCGACGAGCCGGTGACGATCGCCGTCTCCGGCAGCACGAAACAGCGGCGGCACAACGCCTCGTAGGTGAACGTGCCGTCGTCGGGCAGCGGTTCGGAGGCGCCCAGAGGATCGAGGAACGGCAGGCCGTCGCGGAGGACCTGGGTGAACGCGGCGTGCAGGTCCTGGCAGCGGTCGCACACGGCCCGCCGGTAGCGCACGTCGGTCGGCCCCAGCTCGAGCAGCCCCCGGATGGTCGCGAACAGCTCGCCGCGGTGGTCGAGGTCGATGCCGCAGGCCAGCACGCGGGTGCCGCGCAACACCAGTTCCTCGACGACCCGGACGTCGGCGGGCGTGAACATGTGAACCTCGTCGATGGCAACGACGTCCTCGGTGGTGTGCAGCAGCGGCTCGAGGGTTTCGAGCTTGATCGTCGGCACCGAAGCGCCTGTCCGGGAGACGATGCGCGCGTCCCGCACGTGCCGTGCCGACTGTACGACGGCGCAGCTCAGCCTCGAGTACGCCAGCGGCGCCATCTGCGCGATGAGGTCGAGCGACTTCCCGGACTTCATCGGGCCGAGTACCAGCGACAGCTCCACCGACGCACCTCCCCGCCGTCCAGGGCAGGCCGGTCCCTGCCGGACAGAACCTTAACGCCCGGGCGGGGCGACGTCGGCAGGAACCGCGACGCACCGGACGACGTCGGCGTCCGCCACCGCTGACAGATTACGTCCGCCACCGGACATTGTCTGTCATGGCGGGTGGCCGCTTCCTCAGTATCGAGGAGACGGCAAACGCCCTCGGGGTATCCACGCGGCACGCGCGCCGCTTGGCCGATTCCGGGGCAATCACCCGAGTGGCGCGCGGCCTGATCGACAACGCGGTTCATCCGTGGCACCACCACCGTTGATCTGGTCGTCGGCTCCGCCGAGGATCAAGTCGATGTCCTGATCGCCGATCATCCGGGCGTTGCCCGGCGAACACCGGAGGCAGGCACAACTGACGTTGAAGATCCTCGCGAGCGCCGATGTGGCGCCAGGGTGAGCGAATGCGATGGCTTCAGCAGATCCCCGCTGATCCCGGCCCGCGGTGACGTGTATCCTCGCTCCAGCGTCGCGTGCCGGTGGCAGACCGTGTCAGGCATGGAGGCGCCGGACCGAGAGGATCACGACGTGTACGTCGCCCTTTCGACCCCCGCCACGTGAGCGGGGGCGACACGACCAGGCTCGTCGCCTGGGCACACGAGATGCGCCGGGTGCACGGCCGTCTGCGCGAGGCGCTGGAGGTCACGCGTACCACGGTGTCCGACGGCGCCCGGGCGCAGCCCGCGGCACGGGAGCTGCTCCTGTTCTGCCACGGTTTCTGCACGGCCCTGACCGGCCACCACGAGGGCGAGGACCGCGACCTGTTCCCGGCGATCACCGCGCAGCACCCGGAGCTCGCCGAGACGGTGCGGAACCTGAGACAGGATCACTCGATGATCGCGCACCTGCTCACCGCCCTGCAGGCCGCCGTCGACCGCGCGGCGCCGCCGGAGGAACTGGACCGGCACTTGGAGGGCATCGCCGCGATCATGGAGTCGCATTTCCGCTACGAGGAACGCACCCTCCTGTCTGTACTGGACACCCTCGACCTCGAAGCCGACCCGCGTGCCGTCCTCGGCCCTCTCTGACCCGAGCCCCGGCCGGCCCCGGCGGGGCCGATCGCCACCGAGGCGCCGGGCAGGCCCGGCCGGGCCGGGTCACCAGATCTGCTCGGCCCACTCCGGGTGGTCGATGAACGGGTTCCGGTTTCCCTGCCAGTCGGAGTAGATGATCTCGTTGCGGCGGCGCTCGGTGTCGGAGACCGGGTCGGACGCGTGCCAGTCGAGCAGCTCGGAGATCCGCCCGTGCCACGGCACCGCGCCGTTGCTCACGGAGTCGTTCAGCTCGAGGTCCGGGGCGTCGCTGCCGTCGTACCGCACGGCCATGTAGAAGAGCATCCGGGCGACGTCGCCCTTGACCCGGTCCGGCGGCTCGAACGAGTTCGAGTCGGTGTAGCAGCCGCTGCAGTTCGTGACCGACGATCCGCCTTCGTCGAAGTCCTTGTTGCCGCGGGTGGAGTTCACCTGCACGTCGCTGGGGCGCAGGTGGTGCAGGTCGGTGCCGGGCCCGGCCGACGTGCCGAAGTCTCCGTGGCTCTTGGCCCAGGTGTGCTCCCGGTTCCAGTCGCCGACGTTGCCGCCGTTGTCGTACTTCGAGATCGAACGGCCGGTGTACAGCTGGATGACGTTGTTCGAGTCGGCCGGGTCCTCGTCGGTCTCGCGCAGCGCGGTCCAGACGGTGGAGTAGCTCACCTCGGTGTGGTCGTCGATGATCCCGTGAAGCGCGGACTTGAGGGCGTTCCCGGTCAGGCCGTCCGCGGCGGCGTAGTACCCGGCCGGCTCGTCCCCGCCCGGATCGCTGCCGCCGCCGTCACCGCCGTCGTCTCCCCCGCCGTCTCCGCCGACGACGGCGAACTGGGTGCCGCTCTTGAGCCCCGGCCGCGAGAAGTACGCGGTCAGCGTCCCGGTCACGTCCAGGAGCTGACCCATCCGGCCCGGGTTGGACGCCAGGCCGAAGTCGGCGCGGAAGCCGCTCGGGATCTGAACGTAGAGCATGTCGCCCGTGTCGGTCTCGCCGGGGGCGTCGGCCAGGGCAAGGGCGTAGTCCGTGGGGAAGTCGCTGGTGACCACGGTGTCGGACGAGACAGGCTGCCCGACGACGTACCCCCGCACCGTGGCGGTCGAGCCGTCCTGGCCGGCGCGCGCCTCGGCGACGCCGATCGGCGTGGCGGCGGTGCTCGGCGGCGCCACGCCGAGTGGTGCCAGCCCCGCGATCATCAGGGAGAAGGAGAGTGCCAGGACCGTGGTCAGGGCTGAGCGCCCTCGCATCTGCCGCATGTTTCTTACTTTAGCGAGAATCAGTAGATCAGTGATGACGTTTCCGTTAACTCTTCTTTGCGATGGGGCGCCGATCTGACAATCCCCGAGCAACCCTGCACGGCACCAACGCCTCCCTCCGCTCCCGCCATGGCCCGCCGCTCCCGTGGTCGGCCGGGTCGCCGGCCGTCGCCGGCACCGACACCCCTACAGTGGCGACATGAGGCTCGACAGCCCGACCTGCCGCGAGCGCCTGAGCACCGCCCGGTCCGCCTACCTGGCGACGACCGGGAGCGACCTTGCGCCGCGCATCGTCCCGATCGTGTTCGCCCTCCTCGGCGACGCAATCGTGACCGCCGTCGACCAGGAGCCGAAGACCACGACCGCCCTCCGGCGCCTGCGGAACATCGCGGAGAACCCGAGGGTCGCCGTCCTCTGCGACCACTACTCCGACGACTGGGACCGCTTGTGGTGGGTCCGCGCCGACGGCACGGCCGACGTGGTCGACGACGGACCCGCCTGGCCGGAGGGCGTTGCGGCCCTGGCCGCCCGCTACCCCCAGTATCGCGAGAACCTGCCGCACGGCCCGGTGATCCACATCGCCATCACCCGCTGGACCGGCTGGTCCCACGCCACCTGAGCCCCCCAATGCCGGCCCGCCTACCTCAGCACGCTATTGGGTGGCGGTTCATCAGGGTCGCGCAGACCTTTCGAGCCGCCTTAAATGGATTCGAAACCCTACTGAACCGATCTCAGTCACGTCCGGAGTCCAGTCATGGGCCAGGCGGGTGGGCCGGCCCGCCGGCCACGGTGGACCAGGCGGCGCGATCTCACAGTTCGACGTCGCCCGCCGGAACGATGCCGCCAGGCCGCCATCCGAGATCTCGCAGTCGGCCGGCCACGAGCCTCCCGATCCCGCCTGGCCGGTCGTTGTCCGCCGGCCTGAATCTCAGCAGCACGACCTTCCCGTCCCCGACCAGGCCGTTCTGCCTCGGGGCGTCCCGGACCAGAGCCTCGCGTGACGAGTGCGGCGTCACCCCGTCGATCTCGACCACGAGCCAGCGGCCGCCCGGTAGGTACCAGGCGAAGTCGCACCGAGCCACCACCCGGCCCCGCCGCCGGAACGTCACTTGCACCCGGTCCGGACCGACGCCCTCATCGACGAGAGAAACACGGGCGAAGCTCTCAGCAGGGGATTCGTCAAGAGCACTCGCCAGACCGACCGCCTCCAACGCAGCTACGGAACCTCGCCGCCGCCGCAGACCGCCACGGATCTCGTCAACGTCCCACTCATGGATCAGCCGCTGATGGAGCGCGTCGCTGAGCGCTGCGACCGCGTTGTCCCGCGGCAGCCCGGGCAGCGCCTGGACGAACGCGTCCGCAGGACCCGCCACGACGCATCCCGACCCGGTTCTACCGATCAGCCGGAAGGTGGGAAACCTGCCGTACTGGCGCACGACGACGCCTCCGCGTCCCACCGTGTGCCGTGCGCCTCTCAGCGATACCTCCGGCACGATCTGCCGAGGCAGTCCGCCGACTCGGTGAAGCACCAGAGCCGTCTGCCCGACACCGATCGCGTCCGGGTACGCGAGGAGCGCCGTCCACGCGGTTCGTCGTCGGACATGGTCATGGAAGTCGTCGCGGTGGCGAGACATCACCGGCGTCGGATCAGTGTCGAAGACCCCGCGCGTCACGCGACCCCACGCCTCGCGTGCCACCAGCCGGTGGACCCACTTCTGGTCCATGCCCTCCGCCCGGCACTGCGTCCAGCTGAGGAGGCCCTCCTGGGCACGGGCGACTTCGAGACACTCCTGGGGAATCGGATCGGGACGACGCACCGACCGATCAGACCACCATCTCGACCCCGCCTTCCTGGCCCCTCCGGCCCGCCTGTCGACAACTCCGGAGTCCACAGCCCACGGGTCGGTCTCCGCCCGAGCCCATGGCTCCATGGCTCCATGGCTCACCACTATTGATGCCCCGTTCATCAGGGCCCTGCAGACCTTTCGAGCCCCCTTAAATGGATTCGAAGCCCTACTGAACCCATCTCAGCCACGCAGAGGCACCTTGGTGGCGGAGTCGCGGCGAGCCTGGGCCGGCGAGCCTGGGCCGAGGAGTCCGGGCCTGGGAATCCAGGCCCCAGAGGTCGGGCCCAGGAGTCCAGGCCCCAGAGGTCGGGCCCAGGAGTCCAGGCCCCAGAGGTCGGGCCCAGGAGTCCAGGCCCGGGAGTCGGGCCCGGGAGAGCTGGCCCGGGAGTCGGGCCAAGGAGCCTGCCCAGGAGTCCAGGCCCAGGAGCTGAGAGCCAGAGGCCGGGGACTCGCTGCCCCGGGGGTAGGAGCCAGTGCTCGAGAGTCGGGGCCGGGCCCGGCCAGGCCGGATCGCCTGCCGCCCGGCCCCCGCCCACCCGGCCTCACTCCCCGCCGTAGAACAGCCGCTCCATCACCGCCCGGGCCCGGCGGGCGGTGCGGAGGTACAGCTCCTCCAGCTCCGGGCCGGTGCCCACGTCGCCCAGCAGGCGTGCCACGCCGGACAGGTCCTGGGTTCCGTGCGGCAGCCGGTCCACCTGCGCCCCCGTGGTCTTCCCGGACCACAGCACGATCGCGGACCGCAGCCGCGAGGCCAGGAACCACGCCTCCCGCAGCTCCGCCGCGTCCTGCTCCGACACCAGTCCCGCGTCCCGCGCCGCGTACAGCGCCGGGATCGTCCCCGTGGTGCGGAGCCCGGCCACCTCGTGGGCGTGCTGCAGCTGCAGGAGCTGGACGGTCCACTCGACGTCGGACACTCCCCCGCGGCCCAGCTTCAGGTGCCGGGCCGGGTCCGCCCCCCGGGGCAGCCGCTCGGCCTCGACGCGCGCCTTGATGCGCCGCACCTCGCGGACGACGTCGTCCCCCAGCCCTCCGGCGGGGTACCGCAGCGGGTCGATCAGCCCGGTGAACCGGTCGGCGAGCCAGGCCTCCGGCCCGCTCGCGCCCCCGGCGGGCGCCCACTTCCCCAGCGGCCGGGCGCGCAGCAGCGCCTGCGCCTCCCACGGGGACGACCATCGCTCGTAGTACTCCTGGTACGACGCGAACGACCGTACCAGCGGCCCGTTGCGTCCTTCCGGCCGCAGGTCGGCGTCCACCGGCAGCGGCGGTTCCGACCCGACGGCGCTCAGCAGCTGCCGCAGCTCCCGCGCCACCGCCAGGGCGAACTCGCCCGCCTCGCGCTCTCCGGCGCCGGTCGCCGGGGTGTGTACGAACATCACGTCGGCATCGGACCCGTAGCCCATCTCCTGCCCGCCGAGCCGCCCCATCGCAACGACGACGAGGATCGCGGGCTCCGCGCCCTTCGAGATCCCCGCGGCCTCCCGAGCCGAGGCGCGCGCCACGCGCAGCGCGCCCCCGAGCACGACGTCGGCCGCGTCCGAGATCGCCCGCGCCGCGCTCACCGGACCGAGCTCGCCCAGGACCTCGGCGACCCCGGTCCGCGCCAGCTCCCGGCGCCGCAGCGCCCGCAGCGCCTGGGCCGCGGGTGCGGGCTCCTCGGCCCGCCCCATGACGGCGTCCATCTCGGCGGCCAGCCGTTCGGCCCCGAGCGGCTCGAGCGCCTCGGGCTTGCCGAGCCACTTCACGGACTCCGGCGACCGCGCCAGCGCGTCCGCGAGATAGGAGGAGCTGGACAGCACCTGCGCCAGGCGTTCGGCGGCCACCTCCGAGTCCCGCAGCAGCCGCAGGTACCAGTGCGTGGAGCCGAGCACGTCGGACACCTTCCGGAACGCGAGCAGCCCCGCGTCCGGGTCGGCGCCGTCGGCGAACCAGCCGAGCAGCACCGGCAGCAGCTGCCGCTGGATCGCCGCGCGGCGCGACACCCCCTCGGTCAGCGCCTCCACGTGCCGCATCGCGCCCGCCGGGTTGCGGTAGCCGATCGCCGCGAACCGCGCCATGGCCGCCTCCGGCGCGAGCGAGATCTCGTCCTCGCTCAGGCCCGCGGTGGCCGGCAGCAGCGGCCGGTAGAACAGCGCCTCGTGCAGGTCCCGCACCTCACGGCGGACCGCCTTCCACCGCTGCGTCAGCTCCTCCGCCCCGGGCATGCCGAGCCCGCGGGCGAGCCGGCGCAGGTCGGCGTCGTCGGTGGGCATGAGGTGGGTGCGGCGCAGCCGGAACATCTGGATGCGGTGCTCCAGGGCGCGCAGGAACGCGTAGCACTCGGCCATCTGCCCGGTCTCCGCCCGGCCCACGTACCCGCCCGCGGCCAGCGCGGCGAGCGCGGTGAGCGTCGTGGCCGACCGGATCGACTCGTCGGTGCGCCCGTGCACGAGCTGCAGGAGCTGCACGGTGAACTCGACGTCGCGCAGGCCGCCGCGACCGAGCTTGATCTGCCGTTGCGCCTCGGCCGCGGGCACGTTGTCCTCGACCCGCTTGCGCATCGCGCGCGCGTCCTCGACGAAGTTCTCCCGCGACGCCGCCTGCCACACCATCGGCGACAGCGCCGCGACGTACTGGTCGCCCAGCGCGCGGTCCCCCGCCACCGGCCGAGCCTTGAGCAGCGCCTGGAACTCCCAGGTGGACGCCCAGCGCTCGTAGTAGGCGACGTGGCTGGCCAGGGTCCGCACCAGGGGGCCCTGCTTCCCCTCGGGCCGCAGGGCCGCGTCCACCTCCCACAGCCGCGGCTCGTCCGACGTGCCGGAGCACACGCGCGCCAGCGCCGTCGCGAGGCGGGTACCCACCCGGAGCGCGTCGTCCTCGCCCGCCGGCCGGCCGTCGGGCCCGGTCGCGGGCTCGGCCACGTAGATCACGTCGACGTCCGAGACGTAGTTCAGCTCCCGCCCGCCCGTCTTGCCCATCCCGATCACGGTGAACCGCACCGCCTCGTGGCCGGGGGTCTCGGACCGCGCCACGGCCAGCGCCGCCTCGAGCGCCGCGCCGGCCAGGTCCGCGAGCGCCGCCGCGACCGCCGGCATCACGGCCGTCGCAACCGGGGCGGTGACGTCGGTGGCGACGATCCGCAGCAGCCGCGCCCGGTAGGCGCGCCGCAGCAGGTCGGTGTACGACGACGGTCCTGGGTGCGGTCCGGGCCGCCTGTGGCCGATGACGGGCGTGCCCGCACCAGAGGCGCCCACACCGGGCGTGCCCGTCCCGGACGCGTCGGAGCCGGGAGTGCCGCTCGCCTCACCCGAGCCTGCCTCACCCGGGCCGCCCGGCCCTGACGTGCCGGTCGCGGTCTCGCCCGCGACCGGCACGGCGGCGGCCGGGTCGGCGTCGACGGCGCGCAGGAGCTCGGCGCGCACCGTCTCCGGCGGCACCCGGGTCCCGGGTGCGAGGTCGGTGATCACGTCGAGCAGGCCGGGCCGGCGCACCAGCTCGTCGCCGAGTGCCGACGACGCTCCCAGCACCCGCAGCAGTCGTCGCGCCGGGGTGGGGTCGGCGGGCGCGCCGAGGTCCGTGAGGTCACCCGGGCCGCCGTCGTACCTGTCCGACAGCCCGTCGGGCTCCGCTCCGGGCGAGGATCGCGTTCCGCGGGCCTCACCGTCCGCCCGTCCGGGGTCGCCGTCACCGGAGAGGACCGTGCGCAGCGGGCCGGGTGCCGTGCCGGCGAGGCGCGTGAGCTGGAGCAGTGCGAGGTCGGGGTCGGCGGTGTCGCCGAGGAGTGCGAGGAGCGCACCGGCGCGGTCGCTGAGGAGGACGGCACGGCCGTCGGGCCCGACGGGGGGTGACTCGTCGGCCCGCCCGTCGCGGACGGCCACCAGGTCGGGGTCGTTCCACAGCGTCGCGGACCTGGTGAGGTCGGCGAAGCCCGCCCGGATGAGGTGGGTGGTCAGCGTCTGGGGACGGCGGCTCGTCACGGTCCGAGGTTAGAGGATCGGGCGGATCCCCCCCGGGGTCGCGTCGGCGGCTGCCGTCGCGATCCCGCGGGAGGGCGGGGCGTGCGGATCACAGCACCTGCAGGAACCGTTCGAGCTCGAACGGGGTCACCTGCGCGCTGTAGGCGTCCCACTCCTGGCGCTTGTTGCTCAGCACGTACTGGAAGACGTGCTCGCCGAGGGTCGCGGCGACGAGCTCGGACTGCTCCATCGCCTCGATCGCCTCGGACAGGTTGCGCGGGAGCGGCTTGATCCCGAGGGACCGGCGCTCGGCCGAGGTGAGGTCCCAGACCGCGTCCTCGGTGTGCTCGATGAGGTCGTAGCCCTCCTCGATGCCCTTCATGCCTGCCGCGAGGAGGACGGCGAACGCGAGGTAGGGGTTCGTGGCGGAGTCGAGCGCGCGGTACTCCACGCGCGACGAGTTGCCCTTGCCCGGCTTGTACATCGGCACGCGCACGAGCGCGGACCGGTTGTTGTGCCCCCAGGAGATGTACGACGGCGCCTCCTGGCCGCCCCACAACCGCTTGTACGAGTTCACGTGCTGGTTGGTGATCGCCGTGATCTCACCGGCGTGCACCATCAGGCCGGAGATGAACTGGCGTGCCGTCTTGGACAGCTCGAACTGGGCGCCGGGATCGTGGAAGGCGTTGCGGTCGTCCTCGAACAGCGACATGTGGGTGTGCATCCCGCTGCCGGGGTGCGTCGCGAGCGGCTTGGGCATGAACGACGCGTACACGCCCTGCTCCAGCGCGACCTCCTTGACCACGGTGCGGAACGTCATGAGGTTGTCCGCGGTGGTCAGCGCGTCGGCGTAACGCAGGTCGATCTCGTTCTGCCCGGGACCGGCCTCGTGGTGGGAGAACTCCACCGAGATGCCCATGGACTCCAGCATGGTGATCGCGGCGCGGCGGAAGTCGTGCGTGGAGCCGCGCGCGAGGTGGTCGAAGTAGCCGCCGTCGTCGACGGGGACGAGCGGTTCACCGGCCGCCTTCGGCTGGTTGAACAGATAGAACTCCACCTCGGGGTGGGTGTAGAAGGTGAAGCCCTCCTCGGCGGACCGGGCGAGCTGACGCTTGAGCACGTTCCGGGAGTCGGCGAGCGACGGTTCGCCGTCGGGCGTGAGGATGTCGCAGAACATCCTGCCCGTGCCGTGCCGCTCACCCCGCCAGGGCAGCACCTGGAACGTGGTGGGGTCGGGGCGCGCGACCATGTCGGCCTCGTAGACCCGCGTGAGGCCCTCGATGGCCGACCCGTCGAACCCGATCCCCTCGGAAAATGCCGACTCCAGCTCCGCCGGGGCCACGGCCACCGACTTGAGCACGCCGAGCACGTCCGTGAACCAGAGCCGGATGAACCGGATGTCACGCTCCTCGACCGTGCGGAGTACGAACTCTTGCTGCCTGTCCATGGGGGCCATCTTGCCTCATCCGTGTTACTGGTGCGTGTACGGTCAAGGCATGTCAGCCCACACCCAGCCGACGCCCGCGTCGGCCAAGAAGGTGCGCGTGCACCACCTCGCCGCCGCGAAGGAGCGCGGCGAGAAGATCACGATGCTCACGGCGTACGACGCCGTCACCGCCACACTGCTGGACGCCTCCGGTGTCGACCTGCTGCTCGTGGGCGACTCGATCGGCAACGTGATGCACGGACACACCACGACCCTGCCGGTCACGGTGGACGACATGATCCCGCCGGCCCGCGCCGTGGCGTCCGCCGCGAAGCGCTCGCTGGTCGTGGTGGACCTGCCGTTCGGGTCGTACGAGGCCGGCGCCACCCAGGCGCTCGCGACCGGGGTGCGGATGATGAAGGAGACCGGCGTCGCCGCCGTGAAGCTGGAGGGTGGCACCCGGGTGGCCGCGCAGATCCGCGCGCTGACCGACGCCGGCATCCCCGTGGTGGCGCACCTCGGGTTCACGCCGCAGTCGGAGCACGCCCTCGGCGGGCACCGTGTGCAGGGCCGCGGCGACGAGGCCGCCGAGGCGCTCGCCGACGACGCCCTGGCCGTCCAGGAGGCGGGCGCGATCGCCGTCGTGCTCGAGATGGTCCCGGTCGACGTCGCCGCACGGATCACGGAGATCCTGCGCATCCCCACGATCGGTATCGGCGCGGGAGCACAGTGCGACGGGCAGGTCCTCGTGTGGACCGACATGGCCGGGATGGCCGACTGGACCCCGCGCTTCGCCAAGCGTTACGCCGAACTGGGCCGGGAACTGCGACAGGCCGCGGAGGAATACGTCGCGGATGTGAAGAAGGGCACATTCCCGGACGAGGCCCACTCGTTCCTCGAGTAGCGATGTTTTCCGGAGCCGCCGGGCTCAGCCGTCCTCGGCTCGTACCTCGCCTGCGGGCGGCTTCGCTACGCTCCGCATCCGGCGGCCCGGGACCGGTGACGTCTCCCGCAGAGGCTCAGCCACGCCCTGACCGATCGCGCAGGTAGGTGCCGGCACGAGGTTTCCAACCCAGGCAGGAGCTTTCCGCGCATCGCCCGAGAAGGGTCGTCCGAAAGCTCGTGCCCAGGCCGGAAACCTCGTGCCGAGCGCCGGCCCTCGCGGTCGCTTATCCCTTGTCGCGCCAGGCCGCGTCGTCGTCCTCCCACGAGTCGTTGCGGGACCGGGCGCGCGACAGCGCGTGCTCGGCCTCCTCACGCGTCTCGTACGGGCCCATCAGGTGCGTCCAGGACGAACGGTGCCCCGTCTCGACCTCGCCCGTCTTCGTGTTGTACCAGTACTTCTCCTCACCACCCATGAGACGATCCTGGCACAGCGACGTCCCGAAGAAGCGCCAGGAGCCCGCACAGTCATGAGCAAGAAGATCGCGTTCGGCATCGACATCGGCGGTTCGGGCATCAAGGGCGCCCCCGTCGATCTCGCCATCGGCGAGTTCGCCGAGGAACGCACCCGGATCCCGACCCCGGAACCCTCCACCCCCGAGGCCGTCGCCGAGGTGCTGCACGAACTCGTCGACACCTACGACCTGCCCGACGACGCACCCATCGGCATCGCCTTCCCCGGCCCGATCCACCACGGCACGGTGCGGTTCATCGCCAACCTCGACGAGTCCTGGACCGGCGTCGACCTCCCCGCCCTCGTGCACCGCGTCACCGGACGGTCCGCCGTCGCCGTGAACGACGCCGACGCCGCCGGCATCGGCGAACTGCGCTACGGCGCCGCCCGCGAGGCCGACGGCGTCGTACTCGTCAGCACCCTCGGCACCGGCATCGGGTCAGCACTCTTCGTCAACGGCGTGCTCGCACCCAACACCGAACTCGGCCACCTCGAGATCGACGGGCACGACGCCGAGAAGCACGCCGCCGACTCCGCCCGCGAACGCCACGACCTCTCGTGGGACGAATGGGCCGAACGACTCCAGCGCTACTTCGGCGTCGTCGAGGACCTGCTCTCCCCCGACCTGATCGTCATCGGCGGCGGCGTCAGCAAGAAGCACGACAAGTTCCTGCCCAAGCTCCACCTCCGCGCACCCGTCGTCGCCGCCCAGCTGCGCAACGCGGCCGGGATCGTCGGAGCCGCGGCGCTCGCGGCGGACAGCACCGGCGACTGAATCCTCCGGCCTGCGGAGTCCGCGGGCGCGCCGTGGTGGATACCGGCGTGGTGAGCACCTCCGCCGGCCCGGCCGCGCCCGTGGCGTCCCGTCCGGCGCGCGTGGCCGTCGGACGGCGGCCGCGACACCACGCGGGCCGGCCGCCCTCGGCGGGCCGCCCGCCCGACGTCAGATGCCGGGCGCGGACCCGGCGGCAGCGGGCTGCTTCGGCGTGTCACGGAACATCGCGTCCACGCCGAGCATCTCGAGGAGGTTGCGCACCACCATCGACTGCTCCGCGAGGCTGACGCAGATCCCGTCCTCGGAGCCGAACATCCGCAGCTGCGCCAGGAAAGCAGCCCCGGTCGAGTCCATGAACGTCACGCCGGATGTATCGACGACGACAGGGCGGGACCGGTCAAGTACCTGCCGTAGTGCCGCGCCGGTCTGACTCCGCAACGAGATATCGATCTCGCCGGACATCTTGACGACAGTAGCCTCGGTCATTTCCTCGACAAGGATCGACCCGGCTCCCGATAGCTGGTTCAGATCTTTCACTTGCACATCGCCCCTGTTCACGCGCATGTCGGAGTCGCACCGACATTCCGTGGCCGACCGACCCCCCGGCCGACCCTGGATCCCGCCACATCAGCGTGGCGATATTCGGCATCATACGCGGCGTGCTTTGCGAACGGAACAGGTGAAGACAATTTTCTTCGATGGAAATGACGACGCTTTACCTGAGTTGAGTTCAATAGTGATTCCGACACCGCCCGAACGAACTATTGATCACTGGACCGCTTCGCCCCTGACGTCTCCTTCTCCCACGCGTCGAGCTGCATGGTCAGGGCCTTCGCCAGCTCGAAGACCTGCTGAGGCGGAATCCGCACGCGGGACGCGACCTTCCCCGGGACGACGACATTGCGCACCTCACCCGTGTCCGGGTCGTTCTGGGGGCTCGGCGGCTGCTTGACCGCGATGAAGTCCAGCACGAACGACGTCGGCGTGTGCCACACCGACGCGAAGTCGGCCGGGACACCGGTCTCCATCTCGTCCGGCACGTCGATCTGGAACTCCTGCGGCAGTTCGTCGGACACGTCGACTCCTCGGTCAGGGCGGATGAGCGGCAGTCCGGCGACGCGCGGGCGCGCGGGTTCCGGGCTCCAGACGCTACAGCGTGTTCACCCCGGAGCGCCACGGCCAATGTGTCATCCCGCGGAACGGCGCCGTCCTCGCAGGCAGCTCCTTTTCCCGCGGGCCGCGCCGCTCCCCGCCTCCCCGGAGCCGTGCGGGCTCGGCCGGGTCAGGTCCGGCTGCGGTAGATCCGCATCGCGATCGGACCCAGCACCGCGGTGAGGACGACCGACGCGACGAGGACCCAGACGATCTCGGTCGCGTCGGGGCTGCCGGCCATGAGACTGCGCACCGAGGTGACCAGATGGCTGACCGGGTTGACGTCCACGAAGGCGCGCAGGCCCGACGGCATCGTGGCCGGGTCCACGAAGACGTTCGAGGCGAACGTCAGCGGCATCAGCACGATCATCGAGACCCCCATCACGGCGTTGGGCGACCGCACCAGCAGGCCGAGGATGATGAAGGTCCAGCTCAGGGCAAAGGCGAACACCAGCAGGAGCAGCACTCCGAGCAGCACGCCACCGACGCCGCCGTCGGGCCGGAAGCCGAGGATCAGGCCCAGCGTGATCGTGATGACCGAGGCGACCGTGTACCGCACCGTGTCACCCAGCAGGGCACCCACCACCGGCGACGGCCGCCAGATCGGCAGCGAGCGGAAGCGGTCGAACACGCCCTTGGTGATGTCGCTGTTGAGGGTGTAGCCGGTGTAGATGGTCACGAACAGGATGGTCTGCACCAGGATCCCGGGGAGCAGGAACTGGATGTACGCCTGCGTGGAGCCGGCGAGCGCGCCGCCGAACAGGTAGGTGAACATCAGCGTGAAGATGATGGGCGTGGCGAGCACGTCGAAGAGCTGCTCGGGCACGTGCTTGATCTTCAGGAGTGCGCGCCATCCGAACGTGAGCGTGGTCGACACGGGCGACGGGCGGGACGGGCGGTCGGTCAGGGCGACGGCGTCGCGCAGGGTCGTCGTCATCGGGGAACCTCCGATGTCTCGCGCCGGTCCGGTCCGGCGGACGTGCCGTCCGTGCCCGGCTCGTCGTCGTCGGGCAGGGGCTGGCCCGTCAGGGCGAGGAAGACCTCGTCGAGACTGGGCTGGCCGAGGCTGAACTCCGGGACCGCGATCCCGGCGTCGGTGAGGGCGGGCAGGAGACCTGCCACGGCGTCGGTGCCGTCGTCGGGGACGCGGGCCGACAGGGCGTGCGGGTCGGAGCCGAGCGTGACGTCGGCGCCGAGCAGGCGCTCGGTGATCTCGGCGGCCTTGGTGCGGTCGGTCACCTCGGCGACCCGCAGGTGCACCGCGCCCTCGCCGACCGACCGCTTGAGCTCGCTCGCGGTTCCCTCGGCGATGGTGCGGCCGTGGTCGATGACGGCGATGCGGTCCGCGAGCTGATCCGCCTCGTCGAGGTACTGGGTGGTCAGGAGCACGGTCGCGCCGTCGTCCACGAGGACGCGGACGATGTCCCACACCTGGTTGCGGCTGCGCGGGTCGAGGCCGGTGGTCGGCTCGTCCAGGAACAGCACGCGCGGGGCGAGGACGAGGGAGGCGGCGAGGTCGATGCGCCGGCGCATGCCGCCCGAGTAGGTCTTGACCTGCCGGGATCCGGCGTCGGCCAGGTCGAACGCCTCCAGCAGGCCTTGTATGCGACGGCGTGCGGCGGCGGGCGTGAACCCGTAGAGCCGGGCGAGCATGAGCAGGTTCTCGGTACCGGTCAGGTCCTCGTCCACCGACGCGTACTGCCCGGTGAGCCCGACGGCGGAGCGCACGGCGTCGGCGTCGTGGACGACGTCGTGCCCGAGCACGCGCGCGGTGCCGGCGTCGGGCCGCAGCAGCGTGGCGAGCATGCGCACCACGGTGGTCTTGCCGGCGCCGTTGGGGCCGAGGAGGCCGAAGACGCTGCCCTCGGCGATCGAGAGGTCGATCCCGTCGACCGCCTTGGTGACGGCCTTGCGGCGGGTGAAGTGCTTGACGAGACCCTGGGCCTCGACGGCGAGAGAGTCGGACATGTGTACACCTCCGGTGCCACTGTTGCACCATCCGGGCCGGGCCTCAATCCGTTTCGGGAGGCGCCGGCAGGGTGGGTGTCAGTCACCCCTCGTAGTGTGTGATCGACCCCGGATCGTGCCGGGTCGGTCACTTGAGATTGGGGCACAGTCATGGACATCCTGCTGATCGGAGGGCTCTGGCTCGACGCGTCCGCGTGGGACGCCGTCGTACCCGAGCTGGAGGCGCTGGGGCACCGACCCGTCCCGGTCGCGCTGCCCGGGCAGGGCGACGGGTCGACGTCGGCCACCCTCGACGACCAGGTCGCCGCCGTGCTGGCCGCGGTGGACGCGGCGGACGAGCCTCTGGTCGTCGCCCATTCCGCCGCCTGCACGCTGGCGTGGCTCGCCGCGGACGCGCGTCCCGACGCCGTCAGGGGCATGGTCCTGATCGGCGGCATGCCCGGGAACGACGGCGAGACGTACGCGGACTTCTTCGAACCCGAGGACGGCGTCATGCCGTTCCCCGGCTGGGGCGCGTTCGAAGGGCCGGACTCCGCCGACCTCGACGAGGAGGCCAGGAAGTCGTTCGCCGCGCGGGCCGTCCCCGTTCCCGTGGGAGTGTCCCGGGGCGTGGTCCGCCTCGCGGACGAGCGCCGGTTCGACGTCCCGGTCACGCTCGTGTGCCCCGAGTTCACGCCCGCCCAGGCCACCGACTGGCTCGAGGCCGGCCACATGCCCGAGCTCGCGAAGGCGCGGCAGCTCGACTACGTCGACATCGACTCCGGCCACTGGCCGATGTTCACGAGGCCCGCCGAACTCGCCGGGATCTTGGCGCGCACGGCGGACGGTGTATGACCGGCCTTCCGGAAGGTGTTATGCGCCCGCGTCGCCGACCTGACGCTTGATGACCAGGGGAGCCAGGTCATTCGGCACGGCGGCGGCGCCCGGGCCGCCTGCTATGAGCCAGGAGCGCAGGGTGGCGGTCTGCTCGTCACCGGCGAGCCGCTCGAACCACACCGGCCGGCCCGCCGACGCGCGACCGGCGGCGCTCGGGCGTGCGACGACCACATCGCCACGCTCGCACTCGTCCAGGCACTCCGAGAGTGTCAATCGGGCGACGCCCTCGGCCTCCAGCCGCTCGAGCCGCGCGCGCTGGCCACCTGGTGCGGGATCGCGCCTGCCGAGGGTGTCGCCGGCGCACAGGCTGCACGCCGTCAGCCCCGGAGTGCTCGTGATGGACTGTTCTGTCGGGGAACCGGGCACGGGGCGATCATACCCCCTAGCGGTATATCGCCCGTGCGTCTGGCGCGGTGACGATGCTCCTCTGAGATCCGCCCCTCACGGCCAGGACTCCTCACTCGGTTCCGGCCTCACCGGGACTCCCCCGGGCCACGGCGAAGGGCCTTCGAGGCCGGGACCAATGCCCCTACCTCCCCGGGATGCCGGACGCCAGACTGGCGTCGCCCTATCTGCCAGGCTTTCGTGAGACCCCGGTCTTCGTGAGTTCGTAGGCTGGGGGCAGGA
>NZ_BAAGRL010000024.1:0-75636 GCF_054782975.1 Myceligenerans halotolerans | reverse complement strand
CACCATCACCGCCCAGCGGCGGAATCCGTCCACAGCACAACCGGTCCCTCATACCGTCTGACGCGCTCCGGCGCGGCCCGCCGCGGGCTGACGCGCCCGCGCGGTCCCGTCCGGCGGGCGGAAACTCCTTCGTCGGCGCGGCGCGCGCGTGGTTGACTGCGGCGCATGGTTGCCGACGAATCGTTGTACGAGTTCTCCGCCGACACCAGCCGGATCGATCCGGCGCGGGTGCACGCGCTGCTTTCCGAGCACGCCTACTGGGCCGCCGGGCGGTCCCGCGAGGTGCAGGACGCAGCGATCACCGGGTCACGCAACTACGCGGTGTACGCGCGGGAGTCCGGGACGCTCGTCGGCTACGCCCGCGTCGTGACGGACGGCGCCACGTTCGGCTGGCTGGCCGACGTCGTCGTGGACCCTGGCCACCGCCGTCGCGGCCTCGCCCGCCTCCTGGTCGAGGGCGCCCTCGCCGACCTCGGCCCCCTGCGCCTCAAGCGGATCGTGCTCCGGGCTTCCGACGATGGCCGCGCCCTGTACGAGGAACTCGGATGGAAGCAGGTCGACGGCCCGCACGAGTGGATGCAGCGCCTCCACGGCTGAAGGACCCGCGGCCGCCCCTCTGCCTCGCCCGTCGGGGGGGGCGCTCCGCGGTGTACCAGGAGGTTGCTTACGCCAAAGCACGCTGTCGCGTAAGCAACCTCCTGGCTCCCGCGAGCCTTCTGCGCTCCCGCTCATCCCAGCAGCAGCGCGAGCAGTTCTCGGGGGGAGCCGACGACGGCGGCCGCGCCGGCCTCCTCGAGCTCTCCCGGCTCGCCGTACCCCCAGGTGACGCCGATCGTCGGGATGCCGTTCGCGGCCGCGGCGTGCACGTCGTGCTCCCGGTCGCCGACCATCACCGCCGACGCCCCGGCCTGGTCACCGCCGGAGGCCGCGAGCGCCCGGGTCACGACCTTCTCCTTCCCGCCGTGCTCTCCGGCGCCCTCCAGGGCTGGGCCGA
The DNA here is from genome assembly GCF_054782975.1 of Myceligenerans halotolerans. Lineage (NCBI taxonomy): Bacteria > Bacillati > Actinomycetota > Actinomycetes > Micrococcales > Promicromonosporaceae > Myceligenerans > Myceligenerans halotolerans. The sequence continues at coordinate 74,642 of NZ_BAAGRL010000024.1, read as the reverse complement.
AGACGGAGTCGATGCCGCCGGTCAGGTACCGGTCGAGCGCGAAGTGCTGGACGATCGGGCGGGCCAGCGGCTGCGGCTTGGCGGTGGCGACGACGAGGGTGGTGCCCGCGGCGTGCAGGGCGGCGAGGAGGTCGGCGACGCCGTCGAACACGCTGTTGTCGTACATGCCGCCGGCCTCGAGTTCGCGCCGGTAGACGGTGACGACGGCATCGGCCTGGTCGCCGGTGAGGCCGGCGCGGGCGAGGGAGAGCCCGAGGGGCGGGCCGACGAACCGGCGCAGCCGGGCGTCGTCGGGCACGGGGAGCCCGTTCTCGGTGAAGGCCGTGCGCAGGGAGGCCATGATGCCGGGCGCCGAGTCGGTGAGGGTGCCGTCCAGGTCGAGGAGCACGTGCGTGGGGCGGTCGGGCAGGGTGATCGTCACGGACAAGAGCGTACGGTCCGGAGATGCCGCGTCCGTGACCTCGCCGGTCTCGGCGGCGATCGTGATCGCGGTCTCCGTGTCGATGTCGGCCTCGGGGCGTAAGGTCGCGGATGTGACTCTCAAGATCGGCTACAAGGCATCCGCAGAGCAGTTCGGTCCTCGGGACCTGGTGGACTTCACGGTTCTCGCCGAGGAGACCGGCCTGGACAGTGCGTGGATCTCGGACCATTTCCTGCCCTGGCGCGTCAACGGCGGGCACGCGCCGTCGGCCCTGGCGTGGCTCGGGGCGGCGGGCGAGCGTACCGAGCGGATCACGCTCGGCACGAGCGTGATGACTCCCACCTTCCGGTACAACCCGGCGGTGGTCGCGCAGACGTTCGCGACGTTGGCGCTGCTCACCGAGGGGCGCGTGGCGCTCGGCGTGGGTTCGGGTGAGGCGCTGAACGAGATCGCGGTGAGCGGTCGGGAGTGGCCGGAGTTCAAGGAGCGGTTCGCCCGGCTGCGGGAGGCGGTCGCGCTGATGCGGCGGCTGTGGACCGAGGAGTCGGTGGACCACGACGGCGAGTACTACACGCTGGTGGGCGCCACGATCTACGACCGGCCGGAGAGCCCGGTGCCCGTGTACGTCGCGGCCGGTGGCCCGATGGTGGCCCGGTATGCGGGCCGCGTGGGCGACGGCTTCATCTGCACGTCCGGCAAGGGCATGGACCTGTACACGGAGAAGCTGCTGCCGGGTGTCGCGGAGGGTGCGGCGAAGGCAGAGCGCGACCCTGCCGGGATCGACAAGGTGCTGGAGCTGAAGATCTCCTACGACCGGGATCCGGCCGCGGCGCGGGAGAACACGCGGTTCTGGGCGCCGCTCTCGCTCACGCCGGAGCAGAAGCACAGTGTGACGTCGGCGGAGGAGATGGAGCGGCTGGCGGACGAGCTGCCGATCGAGCAGATCGCGAAGCGCTGGATCGTCGCGTCGGAGCCGGAGGAGGCGGTGGAGATGATCAAGCCGTATCTCGCCGCGGGCCTCAACCACCTCATGGTGCACGGTCCGGGCCACGACCAGCGCCGTTTCCTGACCCAGTTCGGCGAGGACGTCCTGCCCCTCCTGAAGCGGCTGTGAACGGGCGAGCCAGCGGGTTATCACTGATATATTCGATCTATGATCGATCTTCGGGCCGAGCGTGAGGCTGCCGGACTCACGCAGAAGCAACTCGCCGAGCTGACGGGTATCGCGCAGTCGAACCTTTCGGCATACGAGTCGGGGCGGCGGCATGCGTCACCTGCGATGCTCGAGCGCATCCGCCACGCGCTCCGTCGCCCCGCAACCGTGCTGGAGGAGCACCGCCCGGAGATTCGCGCGGTGATCGCCCGCCACGGCGCACGCAACGCGCGCGTCTTCGGATCGGTGGCTCGCGGACAGGACACGTCGTCGAGCGATCTCGACATCCTGGTATCGGTTCCGCACGGAGCCGCGTGGACCTTCGGGCGGATCGCGCCCGAACTCGAAGAACTCCTCGGCGTCCATGTCGATGTCGTGAGCGAAGGCGGGCTCGGCGATCGGCACCGGCAGATCCTGGACGAGGCGATCCCGCTGTGACGACGGATGCGATCGAACCAGTGATCTCGCAGTTGCTCGGAGACCTGCTGCTACACACCGATGCCGCGGCCCGGTTGGTCGGGCGCGGTAAGCACGCCTACGACAACGACGAGTTCCTGCGCTACGCGGCGGAGGACCTTCTCGTCCGGCTCGGCGAGGTCGTGGCCCGTCTCGACCGCAAGGCTCCGGCCTTCGTCGCGGACCACCCTGATCTCGAGCTCCGCAATCTCAAGGACACCAGGAACGTCGTCGCGCACGGATACGACATCGTCGACTTCGAGATCATCTGGGAGATCCTGGCCGAGAACATTCCCGTCGTAGCGGATCGCGTGCGGAATCTGCTGGACCCCGAAACCGACGGATTCACGCCGTACCGAACACCCGGCGAAGCACACCCGCCGCGATCAAGCCCAGGGCCAGGACGTAGCACCACGTGATCAGTGCCGGGTACGGGGCCGACCACGCCGGCGCGAGCAGCGGCGCGAACAGCGGGAGCGGCTGCGCGAACAGCATGATCTGCAGCGTGGTCAGCACCTCGGCCACGACGAACAATGCTCCGCCCGCCCCGGCGGCCCGGTTCACGCCCCACGCGAGCACGGCCATCGTGGCGACCAGTGCGTACTCGACGCCATCGAGGATCAGCCAGGGGCTACCGCCTCCGATGTAGGGCAGCGCCTGCACCAGCGCTGCCGCGACCAGGACGCCGACGGCGGCGTACACCACCGCGAGGATCATCTGTCGCCGCCGGTCCGGCGTCGGGCCGGCCGGTGAGTCACCGCCCCGCGGGGGCACGAACGCCACGACGAGCGCCACCTGGACGAGCAGCGGGATCGCCGCCGTCGCCCACGGCCCGAACGAACCGGCCGCGAGCGTTCCCAGCGCGGTCAGGTACAGCGCCGACAGAACTCCGGTCACCAGCCGCGACCTCGCGGCCGGCGTGCCGGGCAGCAGGTGCGGCGCCGTTGCCAGATGCAGGGTGAGCGCCAGGAGCAGCGACGTGGCCATCGCCACCAGCCACCTCACGTCGATCGTCACGCCGGCGACCTCGGGACGCAGCAGCCCCCACGCCACCGGCAGGGCGATGATCATGCGCACGCCGACCATCACGAGAAAGGCGACCGCCGCCCCTCGTGCCCCGGGAGTCCGCAGCAGCCCTTCGACCCGGGCGGCCGCCCGCTCGCGCGCCTCTCCCACCCAGGGCGGGAGCACGGGGGCCCCGATCGGCTCGTCGTCGGTCTCGCTCGACCTGTCTCCGGGCCGGCGCCCGTCGTCACGCGTCACACCGGAGAGGCTACTGGCGCTGGTCGGCGCGCCGCCAGGAATTCGCGCGCCGGCCACGACTCACAGTTCGATCATCAGCAGCCGCGAGCCGCCCTGCTTCTCGTAGCCGAGGGCGGCGTACAGCCCTCCCGCGCCACTCGGGTTCTCGGTGTCGACGTCAAGTGCGGCGTACTGCATCCCGTCGTCGGCCATCGCGCGCATCCCGGCCGTCATCACCGCCGGCGCGAGGCCGCGTCCCCGGTAGGCGCGGCGGACCCCCACGTTGTCGGAGTAGCCGAACGTGAAGCCGCGCACCTCGAAGTCCTCGACGTACTTCGACGCGATCTCGTATGCCACCACCAGCGGCTCCCCCGCCCGCAGCGCGGCCGCGGTCTCGTCGTCGGTGTCCGGTGAGGCGAGCAGCGCGTCGACGTCGGGCGCGTCGTCGAGCACCAGGAACGTCCAGGCCGGCATGAACGCCGTGCGGTCCTCCGCCCAGGTCTCCCTGGTCTGCGGCTGGCTCCCCCAGTGGTCCCGGAACGCGTCGTTCCGCGCGAGGCGCGTCGCCTCGTCGAGCTCGGGCGTCCACCGGACCAGCCGCAACGTGCCGTCCGACGGCGGAGCGGTCGCCGGCGGGATCGGCACCGACAGGTCGCGGCGCAGGTCCGAGTAGTAGCGCCGCACGGCGAACCCGGCGCGCTCGTAGGTACGCCGCTGGGACTCCGGCGCGTCGTCCTCCATCGGCACGATGATCCACGCCGGCACGGGCTGGTCCGCGAGCGCCGACGCCGCGAGCTTCTGCCGCGCGCGTGCGACCTGCCAGGCGAGCAGTTCGCGCCCGATCCCCTCGCCGCGGCGGTCCGGGTGCACGCCGCCGAGGAGGATGGCGCGTGCCACGGTCGCGTCCCCGGGCCGGGTGTCGACCTCGGCGAAGGCGCGCAGCGCGCTCTCGTCCGGGCCCTCGAACCCGAGCAGGAAGTCCTTGTCGAGGTCGCGGTAGGGGGCGGCCATCCGCTCCTGCACCTCGTCGAGGGACCAGCGGAACGGGTCGTTGTCAGCCGCGGCGAGGTCGTTGAGGATGCTCAGGATCGCCGGCGCGTCCTCGCGCCGGGCCCCGCGCCAGGTCAGTCCGCCCGCGCGGATCTCGGGAAGCTGGGTGGGCGCGGCGGCGCGCTCGGCGACGGTCGCCGATGGTGCGGCGGGACCGGAGGCTTCGGGGGCGACGGCGTCGGCGGCATTCATGTGGCTCACGTTAGGCCGCACGGGCGCCGTCGGTCACCGGATTTTCCGCCGACAGTACCCCCGGTTCCGCGTCCCGGCGGGCGGCCTCGGCACAGGCTGTGCGCTGGGCTCTGCGGATCCTCACGGAGTGAACCAGTCGCGGCCGTCGGCCTCCTGGACGACCCGCATGAGCGCGGCCAGGGCCGGGACGTCCCGCCGGTTCCAGGGCCGCCAGGTCAGGCCGCCCGCCGTGGGGAGCGTCGGCGACGCGGGCTGGGCTTCGGACCGCGGCTGTGCGGGCAGTGGCGAAGACATCCCGTCACGGTAGGGCCGATGCCGGCGCCGGGCACGGGAATTTGCGCCGGTGGACCGGTCGTCGCCGAGGTCAGGGCGCCCGAACATGCCAGGGCCGACGGCGTCGCGCGCGTGGCGGCGTCGCCGGCGTGGCAGCAGCCCGGGGCCGACGACGTCGCGGGAGTGACGGCGTCGCCGGGCTGGCGACGTCCAGGGCCGGCGGACCACCCGCCGGTCAGCCGACGGGGTACACGATCCGTGTCTGCCACTCGCCGGGGTCCTCCTCGCTCTCCGGGCCGACGAGGTACTCCTCCCACAGCACCGGCGGCACGTCCATCCCGTTCTCCTCGAACCAGGCCGTGAACTCCTGGTGCGTGTCCGGCAGGCTGTCGTACGACCCGTGGTGGACGGTCTCCACCGTCGCGCCCGCAGGCAGCATCGCCGCGACGACGTCCTCCGACGGCGCGGCGCCCGGAGACACGGGGAAGCCGGCGGTCACATCGGCCGTCTCGTTCTCGATGCCGTGGTAGAGCGCGACGGCCGGCCCGGTCGGCTCCATCCCCCGTTCCGAGAGTGCCTCGGCGGCCGCCGTCATGGCGCGGGGAAAGAACTCCGGGAGCTCACTCATCCGCACCGTCTCGTGCAGTCCGACGATCTCCTGCGCCGCCCGTTCTGCTCGTACGATCTCCATCTCGTTCACCTCCTGGTCGACGCCGGACGCCGTGCGGCCCGGCCCGCCTCCAGCATCGGCCTCCGGGCCCGTCCGGCGCATGTCGACCGGCGGGTTCCAGCCCCCGGTCCGCCCCCGCCGCGGCGAACCCCCGCGGGTTACGCTGCGATTCGTGACTGCTCCCTCCGTTGCCCCGGCCCTGCCCATGTCCGAGCGGGCGGCCGCTCTGCTCGGCGCCTTGCGCGAGCGCGTGGTCGTGGCCGACGGCGCGATGGGCACCATGATCCAGCAGGCCAACCCCACCCTGGCGGACTACCAGGACATGGAGGGCTGCAACGAGATCCTCACGGTCACCCGCCCGGACCTGATCGGGAGCATCCACGACGCCTTCCTCGAGGTGGGCGTGGACGCCATCGAGACCAACACGTTCGGCGCCAACTGGTCCAACCTGTCGGACTACGGCATCGACGACCGCATCCGCGAGCTGGCCCGCGCCGGCGCGGCCCTCGCCCGCGAGCGCGCCGACGCCCACACCACACCCGACCACCCGCGCTGGGTCCTGGGCTCGATGGGCCCGGGCACCAAACTCCCGAGCCTGGGCCACACCACGTACGCGCACCTGCGCGACACGTTCGCGGAGCAGGCGGCGGGCCTCATCGAGGGCGGCGCGGATGCGATCCTCGTCGAGACGAGCCAGGACCTCCTGCAGACCAAGGCGGCGGTGGCGGGCTCGCGGGCGGCGATGACCGCGCTGGGGCAGCGCGTCCCGATCCTCGCGTCGGTCACCGTGGAGACGACGGGCACGATGCTCATGGGCTCGGAGATCGGCGCGGCCCTCACCACGCTCCAGGCGGTCGGCGTGGACGCGATCGGCCTGAACTGCGCCACGGGCCCGGATCAGATGAGCGAGCACCTGCGCCACCTGGCCCGGCACGCGGAGATGCCGGTGATGTGCCAGCCGAACGCGGGCCTGCCGGTGCTCGGCCCGAACGGCGCCTCCTACCCCCTCACGCCCGAGGAGCTGGCCGCCGCGCACGAGCAGTTCACGCGCGAGTTCGGCCTGGGCCTGGTGGGCGGCTGCTGCGGCACGACGCCGGAGCACATGCGCCAGGTCGTCGACGTCGTGCGCGGCAATCCCCTGCCGGACCGTCACCCCGAGCGGGAGAACGGCGTCGCCTCCCTCTACTCGCACACCGACCTGCACCAGGACGCCTCCTACCTGGCGATCGGCGAGCGCACGAACGCGAACGGGTCCAAGGCGTTCCGCGAGGCGATGCTGGAGTCCCGCTGGGACGACGTCGTCGACATCGCGCGCGCCCAGACCCGCGACGGCGCGCACCTGCTGGACGTGTGCGTCGACTACGTGGGGCGCGACGGCGTCGAGGACGTCCGCGAGGTGGTCTCCCGCCTGGCCAGCGCCTCGACGCTGCCGCTGGTGATCGACTCGACCGAGCCGGAGGTGATCCGGGCGGGCCTGGAGCTGCTCGGCGGGCGCGGCGTCGTGAACTCGGTGAACTTCGAGGACGGCGACGGGCCGGACTCGCGGTTCGCCCGCATCATGCCGGCCGTCGTCGAACACGGGGCCGCCGTCGTCGCGCTCACGATCGACGAGGAGGGGCAGGCCCGGACGTGCGAGGGGAAGGTCGCGATCGCGACCCGCCTCATCGAGACGCTCACGCAGCAGTGGGGCATGCGGGTGGACGACATCATCGTCGACTGCCTCACCTTCCCCATCGCGACCGGCCAGGAGGAGACGCGCCGCGACGCCATCGAGACGATCGAGGCGATCCGCGAGCTCACGAGCCGCTACCCCGGCCTGCACACCACGCTGGGCGTGTCGAACGTGTCGTTCGGGCTGAACCCGGCCGCGCGCACGGTGCTGAACTCCGTGTTCCTGCACGAGGCCACCGAGGCCGGCCTGGACAGCGCGATCGTGCACGCGGCGAAGATCCTCCCGCTCAACGCGATCCCGGACGAGCAGCGCGAGGTCGCGCTCGACCTGGTCTGGGACCGGCGCCGGTACGACGACGCCGGCGAGCTGACCTACGACCCGCTGTCCCGCCTCCTGGAGATGTTCGAGGGCGTCGACACGGCCGCCATGCGCGACGCGCGCGCCGCGGAGCTCGCCGCGCTGCCGATCGGCGAGCGGCTGGCCCGCCGCATCATCGACGGCAACCGCAAGGGCCTGGACGACGACGTCGAACAGGCGCTCGGCGACGGCATGAAGGCGCTGGACATCGTCAACGACCACCTGCTGGAAGGTATGAAGGTGGTGGGCGAGCTGTTCGGCAAGGGCGAGATGCAGCTCCCGTTCGTGCTGCAGAGCGCGGAGGTGATGAAGACCGCCGTGGCGCTGCTGGAGCCGCACATGGAGCGGGTCGAGGGTGAGTCCGGGTCGAAGGGCACGATCGTGCTGGCGACCGTGCGCGGCGACGTGCACGACATCGGCAAGAATCTCGTGGACATCATCCTCACCAACAACGGCTACACGGTGGTGAACATCGGGATCAAGCAGCCGATCTCGGCCATGATCGAGGCCGCCGAGGAGCACGGCGCCGACGTGATCGGCATGTCGGGGCTGCTGGTGAAGTCGACCGTGGTGATGAAGGAGAACCTGGAGGAGCTGTCCTCCCGGGGCATGGCGAAGCGGTGGCCGATCCTGCTCGGCGGCGCCGCGCTGACCCGCACGTACGTGGAGGACGACCTCGCCGGGATGTTCGACGGCACGGTCCGGTACGCGCGCGACGCGTTCGAGGGCCTGCGGCTCATGGAGCCGCTGGTCAAGGTGGCACGCGGGGCGTCGGTGGACGACGTCGGGCTGCCGGCCCTGCGCACGCGCCGGCACAACGTGGTCAAGGTGACCGAGACCGCGGTGGAGGACCTGCCCGCCCGGTCCGACGTCGCTCTGGACAACCCGGTGCCGGAGCCGCCGTTCTGGGGTACGCGCATCGTCAAGGGGCTGCAGCTCGCGGACTACGCCGCGTTCCTCGACGAGCGGGCGACCTTCATGGGGCAGTGGGGGCTCAAGCCGGGGCGTTCGGCCGACGGCGCCTCCTACGAGGAACTGGTGGAGACCGAGGGCCGTCCGCGGCTGAAGGAGTGGCTGGACCGCATCCGGACGGAGCAGATCCTCGATCCGACGGTCGTGTACGGGTACTTCCCGGTCTGGTCGGAGGGGGACGACCTCGTCGTCGCGCACCACGGGCCCGGGCTGGCCGGGCTGACGGCGCCCGACGGCGGGTCCGGCGGTTCGCCGGGAACGGAACGCCTGCGCTTCACCTTCCCGCGGCAGCGCCGCGACCGGCACCTGTGCTTGGCCGACTTCGTCAAGCCGCGCTCGTGGGTCGAGGAGACGGGGCGGTACGACGTGCTGCCCGTGCAGCTCGTGACGGTGGGCGACTCCGTGGCCGCGCATACAGCGAAGCTGTTCGAGGGGAATCACTACCGGGAGTACATGGAGCTGCACGGTCTGTCCGTCCAGCTCACGGAGGCGCTGGCGGAGTTCTGGCACTCCCGGGTGCGAGGCGAGCTCGGGTTCGCCGACGAGGAGCCGGACGACGTCGAGGGGATGTTCAAGCTGGAGTACCGCGGGGCGCGGATGTCGCTCGGGTACCCGGCCTGCCCGGAGATGGAGGACCGGCACAAGATCATGGAGCTGCTGCGGGCCGAGCGGGTGGGGGTGGAGCTGAGTGATGAGCTGCAGCTGCATCCGGAGCAGAGCACGGATGCGCTCGTGTTTCATCATCCGGAGTGCAAGTACTTCTCGGTGTGAGTTCCGGGGCGGGGGGCGTCGGCTTCCGATCTGGTGGAACCCGTTCTGGCTGGTCAGAGCCCCGGGCGGATCGCCGGGGCTCCCGTACCCAGGCGTCGCTGGGCGTACCTCAGCGTACCAAAGTGAGTCATAAGCGGGTCAGGATTGAGGCTTTCGGTCGGTGATCGGCGCGCGTGACGCGCTATGAGCGCCTGACCTGCGCGGATGCTCGGCATCGTGGCACGATTTGGGTGCTGACCTCAAGCTTCGCGCGGCGCCCTGCTCGTTGCGATCCTGCCCGCCACCAAGAGTTCGCCCCGATGGTCGAGGCGCGACCTCGTAGTGTGACGGGATGAGTGCTGACGCCTCCAATCGTGAACGCCTGCGCCGTGGACTCGACTGGATCGAGCTCAGCGGGTCAAAGCCCCGAGGGTCAGCAACGCGCCGGCGACCTCGTAGGCGGAGGGTGTGTCGGGCGTGCCGCTGCCGGTGATCGCGCCGAAGTCAGGGACGATAGCGGCATACCTGTCATCGGATTCCTCGGAGTTCACAGATCGCAGGTGCGCTGGCCCACCCACGGGCCCCATGTTCGACGCCTCCACCTGCGAAGACACACCGTCACGACCATTGCCGGTATTGCCGGATCTCGATAGCGTCGTCATCCGTGACCAGGGACGGAACCGGCGCAGAGGAGAATACGTGAGGTCGCGGCTGCCGCTGCTCAACCAGGTGCTCCTCGTTCTGGTCACCTGTCTGCTCGCAATCGCGACGAACTACGCGACCAACGTCGACGACGCCCCGCTCGTCATGCGACTTCTGCGTGACTGGTCCGTGCCCGCGGTGGGTCTGCTGCTCGCCGCGCTGATCGTTGCCCAGGTTGCCGCCTACCGCGCGGAGAATCCTCCGGCACCCGACTCCGAATGGGAGCGCGGCCGGAATCCGTACCCGGGGCTGGATGCCTTCGACGACGACGAGGCGGCCGTGTACTTCGGCCGCGAGTCTCAGGTCACTGAGCTTGTGCGGCGGCTGCACGCCGCCTCCGGCGATCGGTTCGTCGTCCTCGCCGGAGCATCCGGAAGCGGCAAGTCCTCCCTGTTGCGCGCCGGCGTACTTCCCAGGCTCCGAAAGCAGCGATGGAGGGTGCTGCCGGTATTCACGCCGGGGACCAACCCGCTCGCCTCGCTGGCCGCTGCCGTCGCTGGGCCCGAAACCACGGACAAGCTGCTCGTACGCCTGCAGAACGACCCGGGCGCACTTCGTGCCGAGCTCGACAGGCTCCGCGCCGGCGCACGGTTTCGCCAAGTACTCCTGGTGGTGGACCAGTTCGAAGAGCTGGTGACACTGGCCGGCGACCGCGAGCGGGATCAGTTCCTCGAGGCCCTGAAGCACACCACCGACAACGACACCCGCGTGCGGGTGCTCGTTGCAGTGCGGATGGACCTGCTCGGACCGCTGGTGGCGACGCAGTACGCGGAGCTTTTCCGCAGCCCCGCCGTGATCGGCGCTCTGACGAGGACGCAGCTGGTGCAGGCGGTCGAGCAACCGGCCGAGCTGGCAGGGCTGTCACACGCGCCCGGCGTCGTGCAGAGGATCGTCGCAGACACCGGCAGCGAGGACGCGCTACCACTGATGGCCTATCTCCTGCACGAACTGTTCCTCGCCGCCGACGGCCGCACGGTCACGCTAGCCCAGTACGAGGAACTCGGCGGAGTCGAGGGCGCTCTCGCCCGCCATGCGGACGAGACCGCGGCTGCGCTGGCGAACAGCGCCGACATGGACTCGGTACTGCAGGTCCTGCTGAAGTTCGTCACGGTCCGCGACCGCGACGCCGTGCGCCGCAGGGTTGAACTGAACTCGCTGAGCGCCGATGAGCGGATGGTGGTTGACGCGTTCGTCGCGGCCCGGCTGCTCACCTCGAACGCCGAGTCCGGCGTGGCATTCGCCGAGGTCACGCACGAAGCGCTGTTCCGACAATGGGCGCCACTACGCCAGGAGGTCGAAGCCCGCTCGGACCAATTGCGCCAGCGCGCAGAGCTAGAGCGCTGGGCCGAGGACTGGGAAAGCGCCCACCGCAGCGACGACTATCTCCTCACCGGCAAGCGATTGGCGCAAGCGCGACAGTGGCTGGACGGGCTGACCGAGAGCGGCCAGGAATCTCCGATCGCCCGCGAGCTCGTCAACGCCTCCCTGAGGAAGGACCGCGCCTACCTCGAACGCGTCGCCGACAGCCTCGCCCAGCGAGCAATCACCTCTGTCCGCGAACTCCCCGAACAGGCCCTCCTCCTCGCGCTGGCCGCCCTCGACGAGTGCGCCGCGACACCGCTTGCCGTTCGAGCCCTGATGACTGGTCTCGCGCACAACCACGTCCTCCTGCAGCTCAGCGAGCACACGAACGTCGTCCGCGACGTGAAGTGGTCGCCGGATGGCACTCGCCTGGCCACCGCATCCCGCGACGGCACGAGCCGCATCTGGGACGCCGAGACCGGCCGCTGCATCCACGTCCTGCCGTCCGGCGGGCCGATGATGGAGGGCGTCAGCTGGTCGCCCGACTCCCGGCACGTTGCCACCATCGGGCGAGAACAGTCCGTCCGAATCTGGAATGCCGAGACCGGCGAACCTGTCCGAACCTTGCGCGGCCTGACGGACTTCGGCCGGCAGGTCGCGTGGTCTCCAGATGGACAGCACATCGCTGCGAGCTGCAAGGACACCGTCGTGCGGATCTGGGACAGTACCCACGGCGAACTTGTCCGGGAGTTGAGTGGACACCGGGACGACGTGTGGGGACTCTCATGGGCTCCCGACGGCCAGGAGCTCGCAACGGCATCGCACGATCAGCGCGTACTGGTCTGGGATGTGAGCACCGGCGCCATCGTCAGCGGCCTTACCGGACACACCAGCTTCGTCGAAGGCGTGGCATGGGAGCCCCGCGGGTCTCGAATAGCGACCGGCTCTGGTGACCACACCAGCTTCATCTTCCGTCACTATTTTGAAGCCCATGACGTCGTACTGCGGCACCATGTGAACTACGTCTGGAACGTCGCCTGGTCCCCGGACGGCGGGTCATTGGCAACGGCGTCGTCAGACCGACTGGTCAAAGTGGTCGACCCCGACGACGCCGATGAGCTCGCCGTACTGCGTGGACACGCCGACACTGTCTGGGGCGTCGCATGGGCACCGGCCGGTGATCGGCTCGCCACCTGCTCATCTGACGCCACGGTACGCACCTGGCGACTCCACCCCCGCGGCGCTGAATCCGAACTGCTCCTCGAAAGCAACGGAGCAGTTGCGGCCGCGGCTTGGATACCAGGCGATTCGGACCTTGCGAACTTCACGGCAACCATCTCTCCCGATCAGAGTTACTGGGCAGTTGCGGTGGCATCAGACGGTCGATCGGCACGCGCGAGTAGCGACGGCACGATCGCTCTGATCGGTAGCGAGGCAGACGTTGACGGCTTGCTCCATGGAGCGCCCGCCGAAGCCCTCGCGTGGTCAGCAGACGGACATTTCCTCGCCGCCGGTGACCATGACGGCCACGTCCGCATCTACGAATCGGAATCGATCCGATCTGGAGGCGCTGATCCGATGCAGGTTCTCACCGGCCACCAGGACTGGATCAGCGACATCGCCTGGTCCGCCTCCGGCCGGTTCATTGCCAGCGGCTCCGACGACCGCACCGCCCGGATCTGGGACGTCGCCGGCGGCGAGCAGCACACCGTGCTGCGCAGCCACGACAACTACGTAGACGGCGTGGCGTGGTCCCCGGACGAACGCCACATCGCCACAGCCTCCGCTGACTGGACGCTGGGCATCTGGGATGTCAGCACCGGCCAGCGCATCGAGACGCTGAAGGGACACGAAGCTCGCGTCGAATGCATCGCCTGGTCTCCGGACGGCAACTGGCTTGTCACAGGGTCCGACGACGAAACCGTTCGGATCTGGAACGCCGTGACGTTCGAGTACTCCCACGTCGCAGGTGTTCACCGCGGCAAGGTCACCTCGGTCTCCTGGTCCGCGGACTCGAACACCGTCATGAGTTCGTCCGCCGATGGAACCGTACGAGCCTGGCGGCGTGAGCCCGACGTCGAGGCGCTCACGGCGATGGCCCGCACCCGCGTCTTCCGCACCCTCACGCCCGAGGAGCGGGAACAGCACCTCCTGCCGGCGATGCCGTAACTACAGGGCCACCGGCTCGATGTCGACCCCCTCGTCCTCGACCAGGTACTCGCTCGGGTCGAGACCCATGGCATCCCGCTCGGGCAATGCCCAGTACGCAGCGTTGGCCTCGGCGAAGGTCCCAGGGCCGTCGTACGAGATCACCCACACGAACTCGTCCCGCTCTCGCACCACCCATGCCCCGCCGATCGCGAACCCGGTCTTGAGCCGCAACGGCACGATCTCTTCCTTCCACCGGCGTACCCACTCGTCCATGAGGCCGGGACGCACACGGTAGGTGCGCAGCTGCGTCTCCATGGCAGCAAGCGTACGGGCACGCCGAGCCTCCGGAGGCTGGAAACCATCCCCCAGCCGCAGCCGCAGCCGCAGCCGGATCCGCGGCCGGCGGCACGCGCGGTCGTCATCCGTGCTTCCGTGGCCGCCGAATCCCGGGTTCACCTCATGATTCGCTTGGCGAACGAACTCGGCATGCGGCGTGGTGAAGTAGCCCGAGTTCATCCGAGTCGCGACCTGCTGCGATCCCCGACGGGTTGGTCGCTCGTCGTGCACGGCAAGGGCTCTCGTCGTCGGACACTTCCCGTTCCCGACGACCTCGCCGCCATCCTACGCGGCGCCGGCGACGGCTATCTCTTCCCGAGCCCGAACGGCGGGCACCTCACCCCGCACTGGGTGGGCACGCTCGTGTCCCGCGCGCTGGCCGACGGCACCACCATGCACCAGCTCCGGCATCTCTGCGCCACCGAGATCCACGAGGAGACCCGCGACCTTCGACTGGTCCAGACGATCCTCGGCCACGCGTCGGTCGCCACCACCCAACGCTATGTCGCCGTCGAGGACACCCGCATCCGCGAAGCTCTGGAAGCTCGCACCGCACACTGGAGAAAGGCTGCCTGAGCTGCCTCAACGCCCCTGGGTCCGCTCGTACTCCACGACGACGGCGGCCGGAATCAGCCCACGGTGGTTGACCACCACGCCGTTCTCCGCCGCCGCCCACGGCTCGAACTCCGTGTCTCCGGGTGCGGGCAGGCCGCGGTACCAGCGCCGGTAGCCGGCGACGGCCATCGCCTGGGCATGCTCGGGCGCGGGCTTGAGCCGATCGGTCAGCAGGACGGCGTCATCGTCGGACATGCGCAGCAGCGGGCGCCGCAGGTGAATCGACCAGGCGTGCTCCGTCCGGCCGAACGCGTCCAGATCCTCGACGAGCGGCGCAAGATCGACGCCAAGACCGAGGTACGCCAAGGCACCGATCTCGATCGGGCAGCCCACGGGAAACTCACGCTCGCTGAAGCGAACCGGCTCGTCAAGCCGCTCAACGGGACCACCGACGCGTGTGGTCCCGATGACCCGCCCGCGGTCGCGGGTCGGGTTCTTGAAGCAGCCACGTGTCGTGTACAGGAAGAGCGTGTCACCCTCCCGAAGCTCGGCGACCTCTCGCCGACCGGCACTCGGGAAGGCGGTCCGCGACTCCGTGAGGATCCAGCCGAGAGCCTCACGGTCGCCGATGATCAGGAGGTAGGACGCCATGAGCCGATCCTGCCAGTCGACAGGCTTTCGCTACCGCTTCATCGTGCTGAACTTCCGGATCCCGTCGATCACCTGCGGAACCGACGGCGCATAGGCTCCCCACGCCTCTTCGATGTCTTCGACCTTGACCTTGCCGGTGGAGACGGCCTCGCAGAACCGCATCCACGCCTCGCCCGTCGCGAAAGTCAGTCCACCGGCCACGGCAGCGTTGACGAACATCCCCGCACCCGGAATCAACTTGAGGAGGCTGCGCGCCAGCGCCTTTCCGGCGAACTGTACGGCGAGCTGCGTGATGAGCTGCCCGCTGCCGAGGACCTTCAGGTCCATCCCGTAGTAGGCGCAGATCTTGCCCATCATCGCGAGCTGGATGCCGGACAGGGCGACGGCATCGGCGACGGGGATCGGCACGAAGGCCACACCTCCTGCGGCCGTCGCCGCTGCAGTGATCACTCGGCGGCACATCTCACGCTTCAGATCCGGCACGATCTTCTGCGCGACCTTGATCGCGTCGTCCCACTCCGACGGGCTCAGCTCCCGCGTGACCTCCAGGAGCTGCTCGAGCCCGTGCACCGGGCCCCCGAACCGTCCCTGATCGACGGCAGCGGTCGCGACGACGGCGTCGATCGGCAGATCGATCGGTGTGCCGTCGGCAGACCTGGGATCCTCGAACCAGTCGAGCATCGCCCGGGCATCGTCGGAGAACGCCCAGTCCCGCGTCAGTCCTGATCCGACGCTGACCTTCATGCCGGTGCGAGCACGCGCCACCTTGGTCAGCACGACGACGACGGGCAGTCCCTGCGACTTGAACTCGGCGAGCACATCGATCTCGGCGGGCTGCAATCGCGCCGACGACGAGGCCACGCAGTACCAGACCGCGGCGATTCGCTGCCCCGGCGGGCCGGCGGCGATCGTCGCGAGGTTCTCGCGCACGATGTCGGCCGGCAGCATGCTGGTCCCGACCTCGAATCCCTCGAAGTCCCAGATGCCCAGGGTGCCGTCGGAATTCTTGTGATAGTTGATTCCGCGCGTGACCGGCAGCCCCACGCCGGTACGCGCATGATCCGATCCGAAGACCGCGTTGACCAGCGACGACTTGCCCACGCCGGTCCCACCCACGACAGCCAGGTTGAACCGCCCGATCCGGGAACGCTCCGCTTCCGCGGCCTTCAGCACGTCCTCGGGATCGACACCTTCGTGCTCTTCGGCGTTGGTGTTCACAGCGACGCACACTACCGGCCTGAGCAGGCCCGACGCCCCTACCCGAATGGGTGAATCGCCCTACTGTGACAACTGATGCGCGTGGGGGCCTCAGCTACCGAGTCAGTCGGCAATCTGCCGAGCGCCGTGCGCTCGCTCGTAGGGCGAAGGACCGGACTCGGATTCGGCCCGCCGGCGATTCCCGAACTTCGACCGACGACTGCATACGCTCCTCACGCCAGTTCCTCCCACTGTTCCCCCAGCGCCTCGTCCAGCGCCTCACGGATGCGCTGTTCCTCTCCGTGCCCGGTCGTCTCCAAGCGGAGCAGCGAGATCCCGATGCGGCGGAAGATCGCATCCTTCCGCTCGTCCTTCTTCCGTTGGCGAGAGTTCCCGCGATGGAACTTCCAGCCGTCCACCTCAATCGCGAGCACCGGCCGGTTGGTCACGCGGTTGTGCACGAGGAAGTCGACGCTCGCCCCGTTGTCGACGTATTCCTTCTGCCGGGGCGTCAGGACGGAAGGATCCGGGACCAGGTTCCGTACAAACATCTGAGCAGACAGCCCGAGGTTCGAATACTCCTCGGCACCGAGGACGTCGTCGAGCACGGTCCACGCGATGGCTTCTGCCGGTGACTCCCCACGCGGCACCACGCGCTGCGCGAGCGGGCGGAGCCGCCGCGAGAAGTCGCGGTACAGCAGATCGAACACGCCCACCAGATCACTCTCGCGGATGTTGCCCGGGTCCTGGTACCTGATGTACCCGATCAGGTCGTGGATGTGCCGCGTCCTGGGCAGCATCGAGTGGTGCGTCACCAGGACGAACTCCTCCTTGGCCCGCGAGACCGCGACGTTCACCAGGTGCGGCTGATCCACGAACTGCACGCGAAGGTTCCCCTGCTTGGTGTCGTCGATGACGGTGGTGAAGCTGACCGCCGCACGCTCACGCCCCTGGAACTTGTGCACGGTGTCGGCGGCGATGTACGGGCGCAGGTTCGTGGCGGCCTCGTCCGCGTGCAGCCGGAACGGCGACACCAGCGCGCATTCCTCGGGCCGACGATGCGCCAACCACCCGGGCAGCACCTCCTGCGTCATCTGGTCCAGCTCCCGCTGGCTGTACGCGCCCTTGCCCTTCACCGAGCGCATGTGCCCGCCCGGCGCGGTGAGCTCGACGCGCATCGGCCGCGCGACACGAGGGTTGTCCTGCGTGAACGGGATCAGCTCGTCCCGGTAGAACTTCTTGTTGCAGTACCCGATGATCATCGGGTCGCACCGGTAGTGCTCCTGGAGGGTCACCTCGGGCAGGTCGTCGCCGTACCGCGCGATCACCGCGGACAGGAGGTTGTGCCGGAGGTAGTCCGTGTCCGACGACGGCGCCCGGAGGCCTTCCGCATACGCCTTCTTCGCGATGTGCTGCAGTTGTCGCGAGTCTCCGACGACGACGATCCGGCGGGCGAGGGCCATCGCCACGGCGGCGGTCACCAGATCCACCTGGGATGCCTCGTCGACGATCAGGTAGTCGAGGAGTTCGCCGTCGGGGAGACCGGCCCGGAGGGAGTGACAGGTGCTGAGCACGACGGGGAACTCCTGGAGCAGCTCACGCGTGAGACGCAGATACGAGGGCAGCGGGGTGGATCCCGCGAGCTCCTGCGCGGCGATCTCGGCACCGAACAGCGCCTGCGACATCTCGACGAGGCGCCCACGAAGGTCCTTGTACTTCGCCGATTCGAGCTTTCGGTCGATCCGCTCCACCCGCCGTCGCAGCTCCGCGATCCTGCGCTCGTAGTACGCCTCCTGCAGCCGCAGGACCACCTCGGTGTCCTCGGGGTCCAGCGAGCGGATGATCCCGTACCGCAGGTACTGCCGGAGCCACCGGCTGATGCGCTGGGCACGCGTCGTGGTGAGGGGTCCGACGGCGTTGTCGACGAGAAGCGCGAGAATCCGCCTCGACGAGCGCCACAGCAGCGGGAAGTCGTCCAGTGGCGGGATCTCGTGCCGTTCCAGGTGCTCGCGGAAGTGGCTCTGCTCGAGTTCGTAGGCAGCACGCTCGCCGGACTTCTGCGCCCGTTCGCGATCGAGCTCCTGCAGCTTGACCAGGCGCTTGTCGAGGTTCTTGAGCTTGGTGTCCGTGGCCGCACCGTCGTCGTCGGTACGCGCGGAATGCTTGAGCCGGTGCACCGTCCGCGCGGTGCGGAGATCCGGGACCGCCGTGAAGAACGCCTCCCGCTTCGCCTTCGGGCCGAGCCCGGCGACGACGAAGTCGTACCCGGCTTCGTGCAGCTTCTCGCCGACGTTCTTGACGGCCTCGTTGTTGAGGGAGACGACACCCACGGTCGCGCCAGGATCCCGCACGATGTTCGCGATGATGTTGAGGATGGTCTGGGTCTTGCCGGTACCCGGCGGCCCCTGGATCACCGAGACGTCGTGCTCCAGGGCGTTGCGCACCGCGGCGCGCTGGCTCAGGTTGATCCCGAACGGGTACAGGACGGCCCGCTCGACCTCGGTCCGGCCGATCGGGCGACGGTGCAGGAAATGCGCCAGCGCCGACTCCCGATCGACGATCCGCATCGCCTCGTAATGCCCCACGAGCGACGTCGGCCCTTCGGGCTGACGTCCGGCGATGCGGCGCCAGTAATCCAGGATCGGCCTGCCCTCGGCGTCGTCGGCCCCGTCCACCACGATCCGCCGGACATCAGCCTCGCGAATCGTTCGTATGCCGTCACCGCTCGCGTGGAAGACACGAATCCACGCCCCGGAGTCGTCAACCGCGTCGAACCGCAGGACCTGTGCGGCGACGACGGCCGCCACGTCACCGTTCTTCGCGCGGTAGGTCACCCGTGCGCGGCGACCTTCCGGCGCCATGCTCCGAGGGTTCTGCAAGACCCTGACCCGCTGCGGCCGATACTTCCGACGACGCGGCTCACCACTGGTGTGCTCCAGCCAGACATATCGATCATCGGACCAGCAAGCCACGACACGCGACGTCGCATCGTCGAACGGCGCGCCATCCCGTGCATCGCGAATGAGGACAAGGTACTGGCACGGGTCGAGAGTCGACGTCATGCGCCGAACATAACGGGATGCCGGAATTCATGGGTATCACCCGATCAGGTGCCACCTCCCGACCTATCCGGTCACTCCACCGAAGCATGTTTCACCCGGTCAGGCGTGTCACACCGCCACTCTGCGCAAATAGGCTTCACCGCAGGGCGATCCCAGCCGTGGGTTCGGCCGTTGCCGCCGTCGCACAGGAAGAGACCATGGGATTCGAGACACCGGAACCGGTCCTGAGAGACCTCGTCACGAACGCAGGCACCGGGAAGATCCAGCTACCGGACTTCCAACGGTCGTACCGTTGGGACGACGATCGGATCCGCGAGCTTCTCGTGACCGTCGTGAGAGGGCATCCCATGGGCGTCCTCATGCTGCTCGTCACCGGAAGCGACCACGTGCACTTCCAGCCTCGGCCGCTGGAGCGTGTCGCCTCTGACGCCGTCGAGAGCAGGCGCGACCTCGCTGAGCCCGAGGAACTGCTCCTCGACGGTCAGCAGCGAATGACGTCTCTCTACCAGGCGCTGACCGGGAGCGGTGTCGTCGAAACGATCGACGTGCGCAAGAAGCACATCGCCCGTCGCTACTTCCTCGATGTCGCCCTGGCTCTCGGCAGCCCGGCCGACCAGGACGCCGCGGTCCGCTCCCTTCCTGCTGACGGCATCCTGCGCACCAACTTCGACCGCGACGTCGAACTCGACGTGTCGACCACCGAGAAGCAGGTGGTGGCCGGTCTGATGCCCTTCACGTCGATCTTCAACGGCGAGTACACGGACTGGCTCTGGGAGTACGGGGACCTTCACCCGGACAACCGTTCGCGCGGACGCGAGATCAACGCTCTGATGAGCGCGATGCTCGCGTACAAGATCCCGGCGATCAGGCTCGACAAGGAGACCACGAAGGAGGCAGTGGCCACGGTCTTCAACAAGGTGAACCAGGGCGGACTTCGCCTCGACAACTTCGAACTCCTCACCGCGATCTTCGCCGGCGACCGCTCGTACTTCGACACCCACGGCGAGGACTTCCGGCTGCGGGACGACTGGGCCCTCACGAAGAAGATCCTGGAGGCGCACCCGGTTCTCAGCGAGATCAAGGAGACCGACTTCCTCCAGATGGTCCTCCTGCTCGCATCGCTCGACCGTCAGCGGGCCGACCTCTCAGATCCCTCGCGCAAGGATCGCCCGCGACCGGTCACGGGCCGCGGCGACGACGTCCTGGACATGACCCTGGAGGAGTATCTCCGCTGGGCGCCGCAGGTCCGCGAGGCACTGCCCTGGACGGCTCACTTCTACACCTCGTCCCACATCCACACGAAGCAGTTCCTCCCGTATCGCACGCAGTCCGTCCCGCTGACGGTTTTCCGCGTGCTGCTCGGTGACGAGGCCGACCTGCACTCCGTCAAGGAACGTCTTCGGCGCTGGTACTGGTGCGGCGTCCTGGGCGAGCTGTACGGGTCGACCACGGAGACCCGGTTCGCGCGCGACACCGAGCAGGTACCCGGCTGGGCTCTCGCCGCCAAGACCGGCGCCGACGCCGCCACGCCACGAACCGTCCAGGACGCACGGTTCTCCGAGTCGCGGCTCTGGTCCCTGCAGAGCCGCAACTCCGCCGCCTACAAGGGCATCTATGCCCTCATGCTCGCGCAAGGTCCGCACGACTGGCGCCAGGACCTGCTGCTCGACAACGCCGCCTACTTCGACCTCCAGGTCGACATCCACCACATCTTCCCCAAGAAGTTCTGCGAGGACAACAACCTCGACAAGGAGCGCTGGAACTCGGTGGTGAACAAGACGCCGCTGGCGAAGAAGACGAACATCTGGCTGGGCGGCCGCTCCCCCGAGATCTACACGGCACGTCTGGAAAGGGACCAGAAGTTCGCCCCCGGCCAGCTGGACGATCTGTTCCGGACGCACCTCGTCGATCCTGTTGCCCTGCGCGCGGCGGACTTCGACGCATTCTTCACCGCACGCCAGGAGGCGCTGGTGGCGATCGTCGAAAAGGCGATGGGCAAGCCGGTCTTTCGCGACCTGGCTGCCGGCGAGCCTACGGAGCTTCCTGCAAGCTACGACCCGGACGAGACCGACGACATCGACACCGACGACGACGTCCCCGAGCTGCCGGACGCATGGCACGACCTCAGCGACATCGCGAGCGGCGAGGAGCGGATCGCGCTTGCCGAGCTGGCCAGGTCCGGCGCCCCGCGGCCCGCCGTGGGATTCGAGGCAGACGGCATTCCGGTCGGCATCGGGTGGCCCGACCGCCAGATCGCCACCGACGTCGGACTCCTGACGGAGTACCAGGAGGAACTCACCGGCGAGGGCTGGAAGATCTTCCCCCTGGGCGATGACCTGGAGGCAGCACTCCGACGAAGGTGACGGACACCTGATCGGGTGCGGGGAGGTACCCGATCAGGTGATGTAGCAGCCGTTTCCTGCGGCGGACGATGAACTCGTCAACGTACGAACGAGGAGTTTCATCATGTCTGCGATCCAGCCCCGCCCTGTGCCGTCGACACCGAACCCGGCCTACGGCGCGACGCCGCCCGCTCCCGCCACGAACGGAGCGGCGACGGCGTCGCTCGTCCTGGGTATCGTCTCGCTCTCCCCCCAGACCGAAGTCTCACCCTTGCGGAGGCTGTCGAGGCGCCGTCGCACTTCTGCTGCCGCCGGTGACCCCGGAGGTGACTTGCGGGCGTTGGTTGTGATCATGCGCAGTTCTCGAACGTCGCGGAGCCACTCGTAGCTGGACCATTCCCGGATGTCTCGGCCGTAGCGCCGGCAGAACTCTTCGTACTCGGCACGGACGCCTCCCACCTGCGCCTCCTACCAGGACACGCCACCCCGGCCTACCTCGTCTGGGAAGGATGACAGCCCCGTCAGGCCGCGAAGCCCGCCTCGGCCAGCAGCGCGTCCCTGTTCGCGAGCACGAACTCCTTGAGCACAGCCGGCTTGAGGTCGATGGCTTCGAGTGATCCGTCGGTCAGCGGCACGTAGTCCAGGTCGTAGCCGCCACGCTCGGGCTTGCTGAACTCCGACCCATACCGCTCCGTCAGGTTCAACGACGTCAACCGCGCGAGGAAGAAGTACTGGATCGCCACGCCCGTGTCCGTCGGGTCCGAGGAGAAGAACACCTGCTGGTACCCGTCCGCCGTCGCACCGAGCTCCTCGGCCAACTCCCGACGCAGTGCGTCCTCGACCGTGGCGTCCGACTCCTCGACGCCGCCGCCGGGCGACGTCCAATACGGGTCCTGCCCCGGTTTGGTCCGCTTGATCAGGACCAACCAGCCCTCGTCGTCGATCACGATCCCCCGGGCTCCCCGACGCCCGACATTGATCCCCACAGCAGCGCTCATCCATCTTCTCCATCTTCTGTACGAGCGGCGTGACCGCCCCTGACATCAGCAAACCACCACGCTAGCGACCACAACATGCCTGCGCGCCCGGGCGTACGTGGACGGTTCGACGCCTGTTCAGCAGGTCTGGCCGTTCCGGGACAGGTGATCGTGAGGGGGTCTGCTGCCGCCGCTCGACGGTGCTCATCAGGCTCGGCCGTGACCGGCAGCGGTGCCAGCGAGACCTCGTCGCCGACGTCCGGGCGTCCGACCCCCTCGTAGCCGGCACGCCGCCACTTCTCCAGCGTGTGGACCGAGACGCCCAGCAGCTCCGCGGCCTGCTGGGGCGTGAAGTACCCCGTCGCCGGAAGGGTGGTGTGGCGGACGGGCCTCGGGCTGGGGCGGTGCTGGCGGCTCATCCAACGCAGGTGCGCAGGGCCAGCCGCCTCCTCCCAGCTTCTGACGTCCCGGGCTCGCAGCGCCGGGCAACGGGTTCGCGAAAGCGTGTCCAATCCGGGTCACCTCACGGTGTCGCGGACCCGTCCTTCCTGGTCAGACGCCAGCTACCCGGAAAGCAAGTACTTCTCGGTGTAAGTCATCCAGGCGGGCGCGGCCGTGCGCCGTCGTCCCGGCAAAATCAGCGATGAGTTCGGTCGCGACGTGACGGCTCGGAAGACCGGACGACCACGTACATGTGGGATAGAGTCGTGCGGTGCGGAAGTTCAACACGTCGGGTCCCTGCGAGCCAGAGTTCGACTACATGCTCCCGCTGGAGCCGCGGCTGCCGGAGATCCGGGGCCTCATCGAAGAGTCCGAGTACGTCGTTCTGCACGCCCCGCGTCAGTCCGGCAAGACCACGGTGGTACGGGCACTTGCGGAACGGCTGACGGCCGAGGGTGAGTTCGCGGCGCTGTACGTGTCGTGCGAGGAAGCGGCCAAGCTGGCGAGCAGGGATGTGAGGGAGTCTCAGCTGCGGCTGCTGGAAGCGATCACAGCCGAAGCGGAGGAGCGCCTGCCGAGTGAGCTTCGCCCTCCTGCGTGGCCAGATCGGCTGGCACCCGTTCGGGCCGGGTTGCGCGCTTGGTCTCAGGCATGTCCGCGTCGGGTGGTCCTGTTCCTGGACGAGTTCGACGGGTTCAAGAACGAAGTCATGGCGGATCTCCTGGGGCAGATCCGAGCTGGCCACGCCGATCGTAGGCGCGGCGCCTTCCCGTGGTCGATCGGGATGGTCGGGATGCGGCAGGTGCGGGACTTCAAGGTGGATTTCGGCCGGTCGAGTCCGTTCAACATCCAGACCACGATGCGGTTGCCGGACTTCACGCGGGACGAGGTCGTCGCCCTGCTCGGGCAGCACACCACCGAGACCGGGCAGCGCTTCGACGACTCGGCGCTCGAGACGGTCTGGCAGAGTACGTTCGGGCAGCCATGGCTGGTCAACGCCCTGGCCAAAGAAGCCACCGAGCGGATGAACGTTCCCCGGTCGGAGACGATCACGGGCCGGCACATCGACGAGGCGGCCAGCAGGCTGATCAAGACTCAGGCCATGCACCTGGACAACCTCGCCTCCCGGCTCCTGGAGCCGCGTGTGCGGGCGGTGATCGAACCGATGATCACCGGCACCGACCCGGACTACCAGCTGGGCTCGTACGACCGGGACGTGTCCTACGTCCGCGACCTGGGCCTGATCGCTGCCGACGACCCGGTACGCCCCGCCAACCCGATCTACTGGGAGGTCCTGCATCGCACGCTCTCGGCTCGCGCCGAAGGGCGGGTGCGCGACAACCCGCGCGACTACGTCCGCGCCGACGGCACGTTCGACTACCCCAAGTTCCTTGACGGCTTCATCCGCTTCTGGAAGGAGACGGGTGACGCCCTATCGGCGTCGAAGGACTATTACGAGATCGCACCCCACACCGTCATGTACGGGTGGATGCACAAGATCGGCAATGGTGGTGGCGACATCCACCGCGAGTACCCCCTCGGGCCGGGCAGGGCCGACGTTCTGCTGACCTGGTACCCGGGCGGACGCCTGTCCGACCGCGAACCCGAACGGTTCGCGCTCGAGCTCAAGGTCTGGCACCCCGGCAAGCCCGACCCGCTGATCAAGAGCCTGGAACAACTCGACACCTATCTCGACCAACTCAGCCTCGACACGGGGACTCTCGTCATCTTCGATGGTCGCCGCGAACGCGAACCCATCGGCCGACGTACCGCCCTCACTGAAACGACCAGTCCACAGGGACGTAGGATCACGCTCCTTCGAGCCTGACGTTCACTATGGATCCCGTCCCATGCACCTGTCCGTAGCGCGCGGAACAACGCGGCGAACTCGCGCCCGGGCGGGAACTTCCGCGAACCGGACCTGCTACGCGCGCTGCGCACCTACGCACGACGACGGGTGACCATCCCGCGATCGGCCTCGATGGATGGCCAAGCGGGTGACCACTATTCGAGGAGAGAGGCCCTGTGGTCGACGCCGCGGACATCCGCCAGGTCACGACGGGTGCGCCAGCCCGGTCTTTCTCCACAGGTCGACGACGTGGCCGATGACGCCCGCGACAGGCCGCGACTCGGTGAGATCCCATCCGGCACCACGCATCTGCTCCCGATACGGCGCGACACCACCCCCGTAGCAGTTCGCCACGAAGCAGCCGTCCGAGGTCGCGCAACGGCGAAGCTCACGGATCATCGACGTCGGGACCTTGAAGTGCACGACGAACAGCGCGTGCACGAGGTCGAAAGCGCCGGTCGCGAAGGGCAGCGGCCCTTCAGGTGCCACCACGACGGTGTCCAGTCGTTGGGCGGCGGCGAGGGATCTTGCGCTCATGTCACATCCGAGCACTCTCGGAGTGAATGTCTTCAGGACTTCAATTGCTTCGCCTGAGCCCGTACCGAAGTCAAGGATCCGGTCCGGCGTGATCCCGGCGTCACGGACGAGGTCGATCATCGCGGCCTGGACGGTGTCGTGCAGGCGTTGGTCCAGGACACGGTCTCGTTCGCGCAGCCGGAGTTCGCAGACCTCTTGGACGAGGTCGGGTTCCATCTCCGAGGGTGGGGTGGGGACGTAGAGGTAGTCCATGAACCGGTACCAGGTCCAGCCGTCGTGTTCGATCGTGCGGGGTCCAGTGCTGCCTTCGTTCATAAGAAGGTTCGGGCTGTGAGCAATGAGCTTCATGGCGTATCCCACGACCCGGTGGCCAGCCCGCGGGACTCCTGGAACGTGAGTTCGTCCCTGAGCAGGCCGGCGATCTCCGGGTAGTGCGGGTCGAGGAGGCTGAGCTGGTACTGGTACAGCTGGAACATCCAGCGCGGGATCTTCGACCACGCCGCGTCGGTCGGGCGCAGGTATCGCCAGGAGATGGTGTTGTCCAGGACGTCGCAGGCGTGCACGAGCAACGTGCCTGGATCGGCGTTCTTGAGGCGTGCGAGCTTGGCGAGCTTCCGCTCCCGTCGTTGCTCCCGGGTCTCGGCAGGGGAAGGGCTGGCCGCGCTCACGGCGTCGACGATCGCCGCAACTCGGGTACCGAACTGCCTCGTGATCCGGTCGAGGGGCGTGTCCGAGTCCTCGACGACGTCGTGCAGGAGCGCGGCGGCCACGATGTCCTGATCGGGTTTCTCGTCCCACGTGGCGGCCAGCCGGGCGACACGGATCGGGTGCGCGAGGTAGGCGGTGTCGTCGGCGCGGAGCTGGCCTCGGTGCGCCGTTGTAGCCAGGCGCAGGGCGTCACTGACAACTGCACGATCGATTGCCAGCCTGAGTAGTGGTGCTGCGTCTGAACCGGTCCGGCCATCCCCGGCGCGCATCTGGACGACCAGGTTGGCAAATTCAGGCGTCACCGAGCGTAAACCTCTGGATGACGTCGCCCTTGGCGCCCCGGGATCCGGCGAGCGCGATGTCGACGTGCGTGATCTGGCAGTCCGCGATGCGTCGCACGGTACGGGTCAGGAACTGGTCGACCGCGTCGTGCTGGTTCTCGACAACGGCGACCGTCAGGTGCGGATCGTCGGTTGTGCGGCCCAGTCCACTCAGGTGGTCGGCGATCCTTGCGCGCAGTGCACGTCGCCATTGACGGACAGGATCCGGCATGACGACGTCAGCGAGGACGTACCGTCCCGTGACGATCTCCCGCGCGACAGGTCCGAACCTCATCGGGAACGGTCTCGTGGTGCGCACGGCCCTGTCCAGGAGGGCAATCACGCGGGCGAGGGCACCTTGATCAGCCTCGCCCAGCGCGATCGTGACGTGCGGGCGACTGTTGCCGTCTGAACCGAGCCGGATCTGGGAGCCGAACTGGTCGGCGATAGCAGCGTTCAGCCGGACGAGGTCGTCTGCGGCGGCTCCTTCAACGGCGAAGCTCACTCCAACCTTCTGCGGGAGCTCGTTCACTGTTCACTCGCCTTCGGCTCGACGATTGAGGCGATGATGTCGGACGTCGATCTCAGAAGTGGCCTTTCCATGATGGTGAAGGTGACGCCACGCGACTCCAGGTCGACGCGATCAGCGAGGTCGATCCACTCGAAGTGGCTTGCGCAGAACCGTGCCGGGCGGACGGCGCGGATCGCGGCGGTCACGGCGTCGGCGTCATGCGCGACGATGTAGTCGACACAGGCAAGCGCGCTGAGGATCTCCGCCCGTTCACCGAACGACAGGATCGGCCGTGCAGGACCTTTGACCCGACGTACGGACCTGTCCGTGGCGAGCCCGACGACGAGAGTGTCGCCCAGGGCCCGTGCGCCCACGAGGGACCTGACGTGGGCGGCGTGAGTGAGGTCGTAGACACCCTTGGTCATGACGATCTGGCCGAGTGCGGCACGAAAGCCGTCATCGGCGAACAGCGGCAGGGGGACGAGCCTGGTCCTCACGTACCGGCCTCCAGGGTGCGTGCGACGTCGTCGGGCGCCAGCTGCGCG
The DNA here is from genome assembly GCF_054782975.1 of Myceligenerans halotolerans. NCBI lineage: Bacteria > Bacillati > Actinomycetota > Actinomycetes > Micrococcales > Promicromonosporaceae > Myceligenerans > Myceligenerans halotolerans. The sequence continues at coordinate 47,248 of NZ_BAAGRL010000024.1, read as the reverse complement.
ATGGCCTCCAGGACGAACTGGGCGGTCGCGCGGACCGCGCCGTCGAAGCGGGCGGTGTCGACCAGGACTACCGGTAGACCCGTTGTGCTCGGCGAGCCGGCCACGAAGTTGGTCGCGGCGTCATGCAACGCCGTGAGCCTGGCGGTATTCATGATGCGGCCGTCGGCCGTGGTCAGCCGGTTCGAGTGTTCGCGCTGCAGGCTGAGCTCAGGCGAGGTCGTGAACACGAAGCACAGATCGACCTTCGACTGCACGTCCGGCAGGCCGGCGATCTGCTCGATCGCGGCGGCATGCGCATCGCCGATCAAACCGAGGGACTGCAGTGCGCGAGAGAAGATAACCCGGTCGTTCAGGCCGCGGTCGAGGAGATGGAAGCGCGGCGGGCGTTCGTCGGCGCCGATCGCCGCGACGTACTGCAGCGCGCTGCCCGCGAGATACAGGTTCAGGCTCGTGAGATCCTTCTTGCCCACCGGCGCGTACCTCCCGCCGCCGTGGAAATCTCCGACCGCCCATCCGGCGCGGCGGATCCGGTGCGAGACGATGTCCAGCACGGTGGTCTTGCCGCTCTTGGGCATGCCGGCGAACTCGATCACCACATCGCGAGCCAGCGTACTCACGCAAGGGTCTCCTTGGGCTCGGCGGGACGGCTGAACACTTGGATGCAGAGATTCTCGGCAGGCTGCTCGCCGCGTGCGGCCAGGTAGAACTCCATGTGGCCGAGCACTGCCTGCCGGTTCCTGGCCACGCTGTACGCCGCCATCTGCTTGGCGATCTGTAACGCCCTCGCCCGTGACGACATGGTCCCGCGCGAATACTCGTACGCCCACTCGATGACGTCGGACCAGGCCCGTTTCATCTGTCCGGAGCGACGTTTGAGCTGGACACCTTTGATCGCGTCAGCGAGCAGGGCCTTGGACTCGTCTGCCTCACCGTTCTTGAGGGCCACGAGTGCGGCGAAGAACGATGAGGTCGGCTCCATCGGTGCCAGCGACATCGCGGTCCGGTGCGCTTCGAGCGCTTCGGCCCACCGGCCCTGGTCGCGAAGCAGGAGACCGAGGTAGTCCCAGCTCTCGTACGACGCCCCGTCCGCACGGATCGCCTTGAGAAGGTGATCCATTGCCCGGTCCGGTGCCTCGTATCGGTACGCGGTCGCCAGGGCGCGCCAGGTCCCGGCCGAGTCGGCGTCGTCCGGGTCGGCAGCCTCCAGTACGGCCTCGGCGACCCGGTTGATGCCCTTGTTGATGTACGACCGGGCCAGCCGCACCCGTATCCGCCCGTTGCCCGGCTGGATCTCCAACGCCTGCTGGTAGTAGGCGATCGCCCGGTCGTAGTCCGCCTCGACGTACGCCGACTGTCCCTCGTTGAACAGGTGCGCCGCCAGCACGATGCGCTCCGACTCCTGCTCGAACGCTTGCAGCCGCTCGTCCAGCTCGGCCCGACGACGGGCTGCCTCCGCGAGCTCAGTGCGTAGCGCTTCCCGGTCACGACGCACTTCGTTCAGCGTCCGGACCCCGAGCACCGCGACGACCGCGAGGGCGAAGGTGATGACCGTAATCGCGGCCATGGCTACGGCGATCGTCAGGTTGGCGAAGTCGATGTAGGTCGACGGGTCGAAACCGGGGTGAGAAGGGGCGGGTGCCGGTGTAGCCAGGTGCAAGCGCCTGTCCACGGGCCTCCCTCCGCTCAGCCGTGGCCTGAGGCTATGGTACGCAATGCGCCCCCGTAAACACCCAGGTCACGCGCTGTGGGCAGCAGGACCAGGGCCCATTCCGGACCATCTAGATCAACGCGAAGACTACGCTCCCAGCGTGAAGTACCCCGTCTCGCGGGAGCATGGCGTGGCGAGAAGGCTGGCGGCTCCAGGTCCGAAAGATTCTGGCTGGTCAAAGCCCCGAGTGGTTTTCCCGGGACCCCCGAATCCAGACGTCGCTGGACGTACGTCAGCGCCAGGACTGCGGAACACTTCGAAGCATGGAGATGCACCGCACAGAGGACAGGTTGGGTATCGCCCACACGTGGGGCACTGGACCTGAGGTGATCTTTCTCAGCAATCCGCTCGCAGACCCTGTCGCGTGGTCGGCAGGAGTGCGTGACGATCTCGTTGCTCGTGGTCATCGGGTCACGACATTCGAGCACCGGCCGGCGGCTTTCGACTGGCAGAGTGTCGTCGCCTGCGTCGAGGAGTTCGTTGCACGCCGACCGGATCCGGTCGCGTTGGTCGGATGGTCGCAAGGCGCGGCGATCGCACAGGAGGTGGCGCTTGCGTCCCGGGAGCGTGTCCGAGTTGCCGTGCTGCTGGCCACCTACGGGCGTCAGAACGAGATCGACAGGATCCTGCAGAAGTCATGGGACGTTCTCGCGATAGATGGCGAGGACTGTCTCCGACTCGCCCTGCGGCTGTTGACCGCGTTCCCACCCGACAAGCTCGCCGATGATTCGTTCGTCGAGTCCATGCGACTCCAGGCAGAGTGGTCTGAGCGACCTGACGCGCTAGCCAGGCGCCGTGCGGCCGAGTTCATCTCGACATACCAGGACCGACTTCCGTACCTCGCAGGCATGACGACGCGCTGTCTCGTCGTGGGCTTCGAACTCGACACCGACACCTTCGCAGCACGAGCCCAAGAAGTTGCAGAGGCGATCCCCTTCGCCGAGTACATCGAGCTGACTGGGCTCGGGCACGCTGCACCCTTCACCGATCCGGACCGCGTTTGGCCGATGGTCGCCGAGTTCCTCAGCCAGCACCATGCTCCAGGGGCAGCGTCGTAGATGCGCTGGAGCGCGAAGCGGCCCGCACCTACGGCCGCTGTTCGGCGGGGTCGATGACGGTACGTCCGCCGCCTCCGCGGCAGTGGCCGCGCACGAGGAAGCCGTTGCCCCCGAACAGTCGCACGAACGAGGTTCCTGGTGCGTCGGAGCGCTACTCGGTGACGCTGATCTGGTCCCCGTCGACCGACACCGCAACCCCGGGGAGCGGGTCCTGGCTCTCCGGCGTCAGACCGGACGCGGCCTGGACCACGGATCCGTCCTCGATCGAGAACCTGCTGCCGTGGCACGCGCAGTCGATGGTGCCGTCGCGCACCGCGCTCACGGTGCACCCCTGGTGTGTGCAGATGGCCGAGAAGCCTCTGAAGTCGCCTTCTGTCGGCTGCGTGATCACGATCCGCTGGTCGGCGAGGATCAGTCCCCCGCCGACCTCGACCTCGCCCGTGCCGGCCACGACGTTGGCTCCGGCGCCCGCCTCGCCTTCGGGTGCGGCGTCGCCCTCAGGCGGGTCGACCAGGGGCGGCTGCTCGTCGTCGACGCCGTAGACCGCACACCCGCTCGCCGCGCTCACGACACCGACGGCGCCGAGCACCAGCACGTTCCGCCTCGGAGTGGTTCCCGCCCTGGGAGTGATACCTGACATGCCGCCTCCTAGAATCGAACGCCGAATGTCGTGAAGAACCACAGGGACGACGTCCACCAGAGGGCTACCAGCAGGGTGAACGACGTCCCGCCGAGGACGGGCAGCGCCCAGCCCGGCAGACCGTTCAGCCGCAGCCCGAGCATCTTGACGGTGAAGGCACCGAAGAAGAGGGTCCCGGCGGCCGAGTGGATAAGCACACGGGGCGTCGCGGCCTGGAACCCGAGCGCATAGAGACAGTGGACGGCGACCGGTATGGTCAGGAGGAACGCCACCCGCCCCGACCAGCGGTGTACCGCGCCGGTCCAGCGCGGCGGGTCGGACGGGCCGATCTTGCCGTACATCACCAGGGCCGACACCACCTGCACGATCGCGAGCAGCAGCGCGGCCGATGCGAGCCAGACCTTGGCCTCGAGCTGGCCCGAGAAGCCCGCGACGTTGACGGCGACCCCAGTCGGGGAGTGCACGTTCCCGTACACGCCAAGCACGACGGAGACGACTGCACCGACGAGGAACGGTACGAGCAGCAGCGGCGCGCTGCGGTCGGACGTGCCGGCTTCACTCGCCAGGTTCATCAAAAGCTCCCGTCTACCTGGAGCTCGGCCGTCACGGCCGTGCCCTCGATCGTGACCCGGCCGGTGGCGGGGTCGATCCCGTCCGTGGGTTGTGTCTCGCCGTCGATGCGGACAGCTCCGATCTGCGAGCCGTCGGGGAGGACGATCCAGCCGCCCACCACCTCGGCCCCGGACACGGTGTCGGCAAAGCGATACAGCCCGTCCGGTGGGGCGACCTGTGCGACGTCGAAGGTCCAGGTAAGGCCGTCGACAGCCACTTCGCCCGTGACGGCGGACTCGTCGTACGCGGCGGACAGCGTCCCCCGTGCGCCGGTGAGCTCGACACGCCCGTCGGCTGCGGTCCCGCTCAGCCACGCCTCGATGCTCGCGCCGTCGCAGACATACGCGATCGCCTCGGCCCCGTCGATGACCACGGCCACCGACGCATGCTCGCCGTCGACGTAGCCGACATAGCTCGCCGGCTCGGGCGTCTCCTCTGAGGCTTCCGGCTCGGGTGTGGCCGCCGACGGCGACGGTTCGGCGGACTCGCTGGCCGCGGCCGGCGTCGCCGGGGTCTGCGAGGAGCCGGCGTCTTGCGCGTCGTCGACCGCCGGTTCCGCGGGCGTCGCGGCCATGCCGGCCACGAGTAGCCCGACACCGAGCGCACCACCGGTGAGCAGGGTGATCAGTGGTCCGTTGCGGGGCATCCTCGACCCTTCGTCGTTGCAGGTAGATCGGACTGAGACTGGGCTGGCACTTGCGATTTCGCGCTCAGCGTACCGACGGTGACCGGCGCTGAACAGAGGACGACGAGAACCAGGTGAAATCGAGACAATCGAGAACGACAGCGTGATCCGAGCGGAGGCTGCGCACCTGGCCGGCGAGGTGAAAAATACCCCGGCACCACGACCGTCGTCCTACGGCACCGTCTCAGGAGCGGCGGGTAGCGTTCTCGTACCGGCGATGATTCCGGTACCGGCGAGAGAGGAGAGACCAGTGTCGGAGATCGACGAAGGGCGTGGCGCGGCGGTCCCGCGGGGCAATGCGGCGGGCGCGGACTCGACGGGAGCGGACGACGTCGACGGTGTCGCGTTCCTGTCCGACCGGCCCGGCAAGTTCGACCTGGACGGCGACGGCGTGCCCGACGTGGAGACCGCCGACACCACCGGCGACGGCGTCGTCGACGCCCAGTTCGAGGACTACGACGGCGACGGCGTGCCGGACCTCGAGATGTACGACACCAGCGGCGACGGCAAGCCGGACTTCGTCCACGACGTGGCCGGCGGCGTCGAGTCGATCTCGGTCGACACGAACGGCGACGGCGAGGACGACGTGCGGGACACGTTCCCGGCCTGAGGGTCTGCCTGCGGCTGCCCTCGAGGCCGACGGGCCTTTCAGGCGAGTTTCCGGCTACCCCGTGATGACGGTCGGGTCGCCCGTGTACCAGGTGCACTCGATGTAGACGTCGTTCATGCGCCACAGGTTGCCGGCGCGGCGGGCGCTGACCGCGTACAGGTTCTTCAGGAGCGCGTGGCGTGAGTGGTCTCCGGTCGGCAGGTGCTGCGCCTCGACCAGCGCCGTCATCGTCGCGGTGTCGCCGTCGATCCGGACCCTGGGATTGGTGACGACGTGGGTCGTGTCGAGCCGGGCGCCCGGGTTCATGATGATGCCGGTGATCATCTCCCGGCCGCGCATCAGCGGGACGTCGATCCCACAGGTGGTGGCGGCCGGCCGGAAGTCGAGGACGGCGTCCTCGGTGAACGCGGACTCGAACAGTTCGCGGGACCCTGGGGCGTATCGACGGTCCTGCGCCAGGCCGAAACGTAGCAGGGCATCGACGACGGCGTGGCTCCGGGCGGCGGATGGGTCGTCGACGACGGACGTGGTGATCTCGGGCTGCAGAGTGAACATGGCAGCACCGTAAAGTTGTACACCGGTGTCAAGGTCAAGCGGGGTCGCCGGAGTATGGCATGAGGGTCCAGGAACTTGCCGACCGGGCGGGTGTCTCGGCACGCTCGGTCCGTCACTACGACCGCGCCGGACTGCTGCCGTCGCGCAGGCTCCCGAACGGCTACCGCGAGTTCGACGAGCGGGCCGTCGAACTCGTCCGCACCGTCAAGCGCATGATCGAGTCCGGCCTGCCGGTTCATGACATCGTGACCCTGCTGCCGTGCCTCACCGCCGAAGGAGAGTTCAACGGGTGCGACGACGCCCGTCGCCTGCTGGACGCCCACATCGAGCGTCTGCAGAACGACGTCGCACGGACCCGGCGCACGCTCGAACTGCTCGACGAGCGGCGACGCAACATGTCACCCGCGATCACGCAGGCGGGAGGACGCGCGCCTGACCCTCACCACGACGCCCCCAGGTGAGGCTCCTGGGAGCCGGGGGCCTTGCCTCTGGGCCGAGGGCGCGGAGGAGCAGAACGGCACAGCATTCGACCAGAGCGATATCGACGGGCGATTCGGGGACAACACTGTCCACGCGACGCAGGATCTGACGAACAGGTGGACCAGGTTCGGGTGGGGTGAGCGCAGCTGGGTGGACGACGAGATCTGGGGATCAGGGCACTTCTGGCGCGGGCCGTGGCACCTGCGCCGCCAGGCTCCGGGGGGCCTGGATGCAGTAGGAGTCGGTGAGCAGCTCGGCCAGTTCGTCCCAGTCGGTGTGCTCGTCGAGCACCATGCCGACGACGTTGCTTCCCCAGCTCGCCTTGAAGTACCGCGGTCCGAGGTGCTGGAACGCCTGGACCTCGTCGGGCTCGGCACGGAACGTGATCCGGATCAGGCCGTCCTCTCCCCCGAACACGTGCCCTACCGTCGCGCCGCGGGTCTTCCAGGCGACGCCGGTCCAGGCGTCGTGCTCGTGGCACTCGGGGAGGCGCTCGAGGATGGCGGCGACTCGGAGGACGGTATCGGTCGGGACGGGTGCTCGTTCGCTCACCCCTGGAGTCTTGCACCAGACACTGACAGCGACCGGCAGGTCGCGGGCCGCCGCGGGCATGCCCTCCGGGAGGGCATGCCCGCGGCGGTCAGCCGTCCTGCCGGAACACCATCGACCAGCTGGCCGGCGCAGGGGCCACCTCGTACGCGGGCAGGACGTCGGGTCCGCAGGAGGCCGACCCGACGCCACGCTGTGCGTGGTCGAGGTTGATCCACAGCACGTCGCCGGCCACGAGGTCCGTCGTGTGCTGCGCCGCGGCGAGGTCGTGGTGCGTCCAGCGCCGGACGGTCGCCTCCACGGGCGTTCCCACCGCGTCCACCGCCAGGGATCTGCCCTCTCGGCTGAGCCGAAGGTGGCGCACGGCCGCGCGGGCGCCGTTCTCCTGGGGGCGCACGTAGGGCGTCTGCCAGTCGCGGACGGTGGTCCGCCAGGCCCCGATCCGCGCGGCGAGCGCCGAGTCGGCGTACGCCTCGCCCGGCCCGGCTCCGAACCACGCGACCTCCGTCGCGTCGTCGGCCAGCGGTCCGCGGACCCCGAGCCGCACGCCCCAGCGGGGCACCGGCACCTCCCAGCGTCCCAGGGGCACGAGTTCGACGTCCAGGCGCACACCCCCGTCGACGGGCGTCCAGCGGAACGTCCCGCGCGCGCCGGTGTCGGTACCGGCGGGGAGCGCGTGCTCCACGACCACCAGCGTGCCGTCGTCGTCGCGCACCTCGACGGTGCGGTGGCGCACGCGGTGCAGCCCGAGGCGGTGCCACTGGTCGGCGACCTGCCGCTGCCACCCGAGCCGGTCGTTGTCGACAGGTGCCCGCCACAGGTCGACGTGCGGCGGCTCGGTCGCCATGTCGCCGAGCGCGACCAGCCGGCCGTCGGCATCCAGTACCGCCGGGCCGACCTGCCGGCCGCGCGCCGTCGTCAGCGCCGCGCCCGCGACGACGGGTGCGCGGCGGGCGGCCGCCACCCGCTCCTGGGTCCAGGCCACCTCGTGACCGGCCGTCGCCCAGGACGTGTCGTGCGCCAGCACCGCACGGACCGTCAGCCAGCGCTCTCCCGTCGCTCCCGTCGTACGGCACGCCGCGTCCGGGAGCTGCACCCTCGCGGTCTCGCCCGGGGCGACGGGCTCCACCTCGACGTCTCCGCCGGCGACCGGCACGCCGTCGTCGGCGAGCTCCCAGACGAACCGGAGGTAGCCGGTCGTCACGTGGGCGTGCACGCTGCGCACGACGAGCACGCCGTCGTCCGCGTGCATCCGCACGGGTTCGACGACCTTCTTCAGTTCCAGGAGTCCGGGCGACGGCGTCCGGTCGGGCAGGACGAGGCCGTCGGCGATGAAGTTGCCGTCGTGGAGTTCCTCGCCGAAGTCGCCGCCGTAGGCGTGGTAGGTGCGCCCGTCGGCCGTACGCCGGGCGATGCCGTGGTCGATCCACTCCCAGACGAACCCGCCGGCGAGCCGGTCGTACGTCTCGAACAGGTCCTGGTAGTCGCTCAGGCCCCCGGGGCCGTTGCCCATCGCGTGGGCGTACTCGCACAGCACGAACGGCCTGGTGCGCCGCCGGGCGTCGAGGCGGGGATCCTGCGTCGGCGGCTCCTGTCGGCGCCCGATCAGGGCGACCTCGTCCGGGTGGGCGTACATGCGCGAGTAGAGGTCGACGTCGGGGCAGTCCCAGTCGCCCTCGTAGTGCACGAGCCGTGACGGGTCGCGGTCCTTCGCCCAGCGTGCCATCGCGCGCAGGTTCTCGCCGGTGCCCGCCTCGTTGCCGACGGACCAGATGATCACGCCGGCGTGGTTCTTGTCCCGTTCGACCGTGCGGCGCATGCGTTCCAGCATCGCTTCGTGCCACTGCGGGTCGTCGCTCGGGTTCGCGCGCCACCCCACGTCGACGAACCCGTGGGTCTCCAGGTCGCACTCGTCCAGCACCCACAGCCCGTACTCGTCGCACAGGTCGAGGAACTCGGTCGCCGGAGGGTAGTGGCTCGTGCGGACGGCGTCGATGTTGTGCCGCTTCATCAGCAGCACGTCGGCGAGCATCGTCTCGCGGTCGAGCGTGCGCCCGGTCACCGGATGCCACTCGTGACGGTTGACGCCGCGCAGCAGCAGCGGCGCGCCGTTGACCTCGAGACGGCCGTCGCGCACCTCGACCCTGCGGAACCCGACGCGCAGGGCGACGGACTCCGTGGCGGTCCGCACCGTGACGTCGTACAGCCGGGGCCGTTCGGCCGACCACGGCTCGACCTGCCGCGACGCGGACTCGCGTGCGTCCGCACCGGCCAGGTCGAGCTCCGGTGCGTCCAGCAGCACCTCGTCGGCGTCGGTGAGGACGTCCAGGGCCAGGGTCCCGGTGCCCGTCGCCGGGTCGTAGTCCGCGTGGACGAACACGTCCTCGATCCCCGCCCGGGGTCGTTCGAGCAGCGTGACGGAGCGGAAGATCCCGGACGTCCACCACATGTCCTGGTCCTCGAGGTAGCTGGCGGCCGACCACTGGTACACGCGGACGGCCAGCACGTTCACGCCGGGCCGTGCCTCGACCTCGAACTCGGAGGTCAGGCGCGAGCCCGTGCCGTGCCCGATGCGTTGCCCGTTCCACCAGACGACGAACGAGGAGTCGACGCCGTCGAAGCGCAGCACGGTGCGCGCACCGTCCGCCGCCCAGCCCGCCGGGACGTCGATGATCGTGCGGTACTCGCCGGTCGGGTTCTCCCGTGGGACGTGGGGCGGATCCACGGGGAACGGATACGTCACGTTGACGTATGCGGGTGTGCCGTACCGGGCGCCCTCGACGCCGTCGGGCCCGAGGCCGGCGAGCTGCCAGCTCGACGGGACGTCGATCCGGTCCCAGGCCGAGTCGTCGAAGTCCTGCGCCTCGAACCCCTCGGTCACCTCGTGCGGCCCGGCCGCGAGCCGGAACGCCCAGGCCCCGTCGAGCAGCAGCTGCGGTGCGTCCGACCTGAGTCGCGCGCGGGCGGGCAGGCGGCCGGAGCCCGGCGCGGTCGACGTGAGGGCGGGTTCGGTCGAGGCGGTGGTGGTGGTCACCTGAGCTGAGCCGTGAACGCTCACGGGACGACGGTACACAGTCGTGGTCCGCCGGTCAACGGGCTCCGTCGCCGGATGGTCGGTCGGATGTCGGATGATCGGCTCCCCGGGCGGCCGATCTTCCGACATCGGGCCGACCACTCGGCAGGGACCGCCTCTCAGATTCTCAGGCGGATCCGCGCGTCAGCAGCGTGGCCCGGACACTGCGGCGGATCGGCGCGATGCGGGCGAAGTCCGCGTCGGCCAGGATCTCGATGATGTCCAGGAGGTGCTCCGCCAGCCCACGCCGGTCGAGGGAGATCGAGGTGAGCGGCGGGTCGACCGCTTCGCCCAGGGCCAGGCCGTCGATGCCGACCACCCGGACGCTGCCGGGGACGTCGACGCCCAGGGCGCGGGCGGTCTGGACCGCGCCCAGTGCCATGAGATCGTTGAACATCAGCACGGCGTCCGTGTCGGTATGTTCACGCAGGAGGGCGGCGAACGCCTCGCCTCCGCCCGAGATGCTCTCCTCCCCCGCGACGACACCGGTCAGTTCGTCCCCGGCCGCCTGCTCGAACCACCCCCGCCGGGGCGAGGGCGCGTAAGGCCCCCCCGAGCGAGGGGTCACGTCGACCATCCCGAACCGCCGCGCACCCCGCTCACGGAGTGCGGCGATCGCGTCGACGATCCCGGACCCGAGGTCGGTGTCGACCGCGTGGACGCCGGGGATGGCGCTGCTCGGCACGGATCCCTCGTGCCCGAGCCGGACGATCGGCAGCCCGCGAACCGTCTCGACGAGCTCCGCGTCGGGCCGGCCGAAGTAGCCGGCCACGACGTCGACCTGCGTGGACAGCAGCGCCAGGCTTTCTTCGGCCGCGTCGCCTTCCGGCGCCGCGATGATGACCTGCCACCGGCGCTCCGCGGCGACCGAGAGCACGTCCGCGGCCATCTCGGTGTAGTACGGATTGCGGAGGGAGGAGACCACGAGGCCCAGCGCATGGGTCTTCTGCCTCGTCACCAGGTTGCGGGCGTACCGGCTCGGCCGGTAGCCGAGACGGTCGGCGGCCTCGAGCACCCGCCGCCGCGTCCCCGCGCTGATCTCGCTCATGTCGTTCATCGCGCGTGTCACCGTCTGCCGTGACACCCCGGCCTCCTCGGCGACGTCGAGAATCGTCACACGCTTGCCCACCGGGCCACCTTTCCGCTGCACACGACGGCATACGACGAAGCCGTCCGCAGTCGACCCTATAAGAGGTCGCGCGACCTCCGAGCCCCGGCGGCGACCGCCGGGCGAGGGCGAGCGGTTGCGAGGCAGCAGACGTCTGCCCGAGGCGGTCACCCGCCTCGGGCAGACGTTTCTCCCGATCACTCCGGGGCCGCCGTCCCGCCGGCACCGGTGGCGACGACGCCGACGACGTCCCGGTGGACGCCCTCGGCCCGTCAGAGCGTGCTGCGCTGCCAGGCCTGGTTGTCGCCGCCGTGGCACGTCCACTGCTGCATGGCGACACCGTTGGCGGTCGAGCTCGCGTCGACGTCGAGGCACTTGCCGCTGTTGCGGTTGACGAGCTGGACGTCGCCGCCCGGAAGGTCCTGGACCTGCCACTGCTGGTTCTCGCCGCCGTGGCACGTCCACTGCTGGACCGCGGCACCGTCAGCCGTCGAGAACCCGTCCACGTCCAGGCACTTGCCGCTGTTGACGCCCGTGATCTGGGCGTACCCGCCGGAGACCTCCTGGACCTGCCACCGCTGGTTGTCGCCGTCATGGCACGTCCACTGCTGGACCGTGGCACCATCAGCCGTCGAGAACCCGCTCACGTCGAGACACTTGCCGCTGTTGCGGTTGACGAGTCGTTCGGGCCGCTGCTCGACCAGGGTCCAGTCCTGCGAGCCGTCCGTCGCGGCCGTCTCCAGCGTCAGCTGTGCCCCGGCGGTCGCCCCCGTCAGGTACAGGCTGGTGTCGGCGGCGGCCTGCAGCCGGGTGTATCCGTCGCCGGTCGTGACCAGGTTCCAGATCCCCGCCTCGGTGTTGTCCACCCACTGGCCGATCTTCTGCCCGGCGGACGGCGTTCCGGTCCAGATCCCTGCCGCCCGCCCACCGGACTTGTTGAGCAGCGCCGCCGCCCCGTCGGGCTTCGTGACGACGTGCCAGAACTGCGTGTCGCCGTCGGACACGGAACCGGCGGCCTCCAGGACGACGTCGGGAACGTCACCGTTGCCGATGTTCGCGTCGTTGCTGTTGTTGCCGGTGCCGATCACCTGGCCGGTCTTCCGGTTGACGAGCTGGTGGTACGCGCCCGCCGAGCGGCCGAGGTCCACCTCGCCGTACCGGATGACCGCGTTGCTCGTCGGGCCGCCCCAGGTGCCCTGGAGGATGACCACCCGTCCGGTTCTCGTGACGTACTGCAGGTTGCGGCTGTACCCGGCGCCGACGGTGGTCTGGTACTCCGTCCACGCTCCGGTGCTCGACCCGCTGCGGTTGACCCAGATGTTCCCGCTGCCGCTCGCGTTGTAGGCGATCCGGCCGTCGGGCATCGGGAGCAGCACCGGGCTGCCGCCCGTGGCCAGCCCGCGCGAGCCGGTGCTGACCGGGAGTTCGTCCACCCCGGTCCCGTCGGCGTCGCCGTCGGCGAAGAACCGGAGCGGGTCGCTCGCGGTCTTGAACCTGTTGTTCGTTCCGCCGCCCCAGTACTCGAAGGTGAGCAGCCACTTGCCGTCGGACGTCGGGGCGATCGTGGTCATACCGGGCCGTCCACCACCGATCAGCGATTTCCCGTCGACGTTCACCGTCGTGCCGGGTACGTCGACGATCGGGGCGCTCCACGGCGCGCTCGTGCCGTCCCACGTGCGGTGGGCCAGGATCTGGCCGTGCGGGTCGGTCGCCGTGTCGTTCTCCGGATCCGGCGTCGCGACGCCGGTGGCGGGGTCGTAGCCCGTGTACTCGTTCTCGTCCGAGTAGAAGCAGATGAGCTTCCCGTCGCGCACGATGAGGAACGGCTCCCAGACGGGGTCGACCTGGCGGTAGGTGTTGGCCTCGGCGACATTCGTCCCGGTCGCCCCGGCGCTACCGCCCTGCCAGCCGCCGGCCGCGATGATGTTGACGATGTTCCACGTCACGCCCTCGTCGGTGGACGAGAACAGGGCGATCGCCAGGTCCTTGCGGTCGCCGTCGTTCGTCGGGACCCAGTCCGGGTCGGCCGCCTTCTGCTCGATGTAGTAGTGGTCCTCGCCGGTGACGAGGCTCGCCAGCACCAGCGTGCCCGCGGCGAGGTCGCCGACGGCCTCCGGCAGGACGTACAGGTAGGGGCTGCCCCAGTTGCTCGTGTACTTCGCGTAGGCGGGGTCGCTCGAGAGCTCCGCCGGCGGCCGGACCTCCGAGAGCGACTGCCACGTGGTGCCGTCGTCGTCGCTCTTGTAGATCGGCAGGGTCCCGCCGGTCGCGGCGCCGCTGACCGGGTTGACCGTGGCCTTCTCGAACGCGGCCACCAGCCGGCCGCCGGGCAGCTCGGCGGACTTCGGGTAGACGGCGCAGTTGCCTCGGCCCTTGAGGCACTCGTCGCTGTCGGTGAGCTGGTACATGATGCCGCCCGTGGGGCGGTATGCCTCCGCGGCCACGGCGGGTACCAGGGCTGCCGCGACCGCCGTGACGAACGCGGTCAGGACACGCTTGGTTCTTGACGTCATGCCCCCTCCTCGGGGATGTCATCGACCCGTGCCGGGCACGGGTTCACCTTCGCGACGCCGTCCTGGCATCGCGTCGTGCACGCCGCGGGGCCCGGCACCGGCGCCGGGCCCCGCGGCCCAGCGTCACTCGCTGACGCTGAAACCCTGCGAGCTGCCGTAGGACACGACCTTGTCCTGCCATGCCTGCAGCCCGGCGTTCAGGTCGCTCTGGTCGGTGTACGCCGTGCCGACGGTGTCGGGGAAGACGCTGTTGGCGTAGACCTGGAACGGCAGGTACTCCCAGCCCGTGGCGACGTTCTCGGAGGCGTCGACGAGCACCTCGTTGATCTTCTGGCCGCCGAAGTACTCGGGGGCCTCCGCCAGGAACTCGGGCGAGGTCAGGTGCGCGGTGGTCGCGGGGAAACCGCCGTTGTCGAGGAAGACGTCGACGCTCTCGTCGGAGCTGTTCAGCCACCGCAGGAACGCCGCCGCCAGCGCCGGGTTCTCGCTCTGCTCGATGACCGCCTGGGCGCTGCCGCCGTTCTCCGCGGTGGTGGCGGAGCCGTCGTAGCTCGGCAGGGGCGCGACGCGCCACTTGCCCGCGCCGTCGGGCACCGAGCCCTCGAGGATGCCGGGCATCCACGCACCGCTCACGATCGAGGCCACCGTGCCGTCGCTCAGGGCCTTCCACCAGTCGTCGCTCCAGGTGGGGATGTCGGCGAGGAGGCCCGGCTCGAGCAGCTGGTTCCACGTGTCGGCCCAGAGCCTGGTGCCCTCGTCCTGCAGGTCCACCGTCACGGCGGTGCCGTCGGTCTGGTACGGCCGGCCGCCGGCCTGCCAGATCAGCGGCTGCGCGAAGCCCGGGTCCCCGGCGTCGTTGGTGATGTACTTCGAGGGGTCCGCCGCGTGCAGCTTCTCGCCGGCGGCGATGTAGTCGTCCCAGGTGACGGGAATCTCGAGGTCGTACTCGTCGAAGATCTCCTGGTTGTACAGCAGGACCATCGGGCCGGAGTCCTGCGGCAGGCCGTGGATTGCGTCGCCGGCGGTCACGGCCGACCATGTGGAGGCGGTGTACGCGTCCTCCAGGTCTCCGAAGCCGTAACCCGACAGGTCGAGCAGGCTGTCCGAGAGCACGAACTGCTGGAGAGCGTAGTACTCGATCTGCGCGACGTCGGGGGCGCCGGAGCCGGCCTTGATCGCGTTCTGCAGCTTGGTGTACTCGTCCGTCGCGGTGCCCGCGTTGACGACGGTGACCTCGACGTCCGGGTACTCCGCCATGAAGGCGTCCGCCTGGGCCTGGCCCGAGGGGGTCCACGTCCAGTAGGTGAGCTCGCCTCCCTCTTCGAGGGCGGCGTCGAGGTCCGCAGCCGATCCGGCGGGGGTCTCGCCGCCCGGTTCGGCGGCGGAGCCGCAGCCGGCGAGCGCCATGGTGGTCAGCGCCGCGGCGGCAAGCGCGGCCGCGGTCTTGCAGGCGGCGCGGGCTTGGCGGCCGTTGCGGGTCAGGTGGGCTGGTCTGGTCATGATCTTTCCTTCACGTCTTCGTGGTGGGGGTCGGGTCGGGGTCGCGATGGCGACCTGTCGGGGCGGGCGGTCAGGGGTGGCGGTTCACTGCTTGACGCTTCCGGCGCTCAGGCCGGACTGCCAGAAGCGCTGTAGGAACAGGAAGATGACGATGATCGGCACGATCGTGATCAGGGAGCCGGTGACGACCAGGTTGAAGATCGGCTCGGCGGCGACGCCCGCCGCCTGCGCGCTCCACTGGTTGAGGCCGACCGTCAGCGGGTACCAGTCGGGCTCGCTGAGCATGATCAGCGGCAGGAAGTAGTTGTTCCAGGTGGCCACGATCGCGAACAGCGCCACGGTGACGATGCCGGGGGTCAGCAGGCGGATCGAGATGGTGAAGAAGGTCCGCAGCTCCCCCGCGCCGTCGAGCCGCGCGGCCTCCAGCAGTTCGGTGGGCACCGAGTCCACGGTGTACACCCAGATCAGGTACAGCCCGAACGGGCTGATCAGGGAAGGGATGATGATCGCCCACGGGGTGTTGGTCAGGCCGAGCTGGCTGAACAGCAGGAAGGTCGGCACGGCGAGTGCGGTTCCGGGGACGGCGACGGCACCCAGGACGACGGCGAAGTAGGCCTTGCGGCCCGGGAACCGGTACTTCGCCAGGGCGTAACCGGCCAGGGTCGCGAGGAAGGTCGCTCCGCCGGCGCCGAGCACCACGTACAGCAGCGTGTTGCCGAGCCAGCGCACGAAGATGCCGTCGTCGTAGGTGAACGTGGCGACGAGGTTGTCCCAGAGCGCGAACGAGTCGCCGAAGGCGAACCCGAACGTCGCGAACAGGTCGCCCTGGGTCTTGGTGGAGTTGATGACCAGCCACGCCACCGGCAGGAGCGCGTAGACCAGGAACAGGCCGGTCAGCAGGGTCATGGCGGCGGACTTGCGCGGGCGCGTCGCAGAGGACGCGCGGCGCACCGCGGGATGGATACGGCGCCCGGTGGGCATCAGCGGTCCTCCTGACGGGTTCCGCGGATCTGGACCACGTACGCGATGACCGCGGTGATGAGGCCCATGACGATCGCGACGGTGGCGGAGTAGTTGTACTGCTGTCCGGCGAAGGACAGGTTGTAGGCGTACATGTTGGGCGTGAAGTTGCTCGTGATGACGTTGTTCGCCAGCGGCTGGAGGACGTTCGGCTCGTTGAAGAGCTGGAAGCTGCCGATGATCGAGAAGATCGTCGCGATCACGATCGCGCCCCGGGCGGCGGGCAGCTTGATCGCCTTGACGACCTGCCACGGGCCCGCCCCGTCGAGCGCGGCCGCCTCGTACAGCTCGGCCGGGATCGTCTTGAGGGCGGAGTAGAAGATCACCATGTTGTAGCCGACGAACTCCCAGGTCACGATGTTGCCGATCGAGACGATGATCCAGTCGCGCGCGAACGGCCGGAGCACGTCGCTGCCGAGCCAGTCGTTGATGCTCGCGGTCAGGCCGAAGTTGTCGCTGTACAGGAAGCCCCACATCAGGACGGCCACTACGGCCGGAACCGCGTAGGGCAGGAAGATCACCACGCGGAACAGGCCGGTGGCGTACAACCGGGCGCTGTCGATCGCGAGCGCCGCGGCCAGCGCCAGGAGCAGCATGACCGGCACCTGCACGAGCAGGAACCCGAAGACCCTCCCGAACCCGTCCCAGAAGGCCGGGTCCCGGAGCACCGTCGCGTAGTTCTCGAGTCCCACGAACGAGTTGCCGCCGACCAGCCGGTTCTGGAACAGGCTCAGCCACAGCGCGTAGAGCAGCGGCGCCACGAAGGCGAAGACGAAGACGACGGCGAACGGCCAGGCGAAGAGCCACCCCTGCAGGTTCTTTCTCCATCGCGGTACCGGACGGGCGACGGTCCTCGGTTTCCCGGACTGCGAAGGGATCCGGATCAGGGTGGCGCTCATCGGACTGCCTCTCGCTCGTCGATCAGCATCCGGCAGCCCCACGGCCCGAGCGCGAGCTGCGCGCCCGCGGCGTGGGTGGTGCCGGTGGCGGTGTCGCGCACGCCGGTCGCGAGGACGAGGCGCTGCTCGCCCCAGCCCCAGTTGAAGACGAACCAGGCGCGGCGGCCGTCGGGCAGGGTTCCCGAGGAGACCGTGACCGCCGGGCCGTGGTCACCGGTCAGCAGGCTGCCGGCGCCCTCGGGAGCGGCCCAGCGCACGACAGCGGTCGCCAGGCCCGCCGACGGGACCGTGCCGACGGTGGTGACCCGCCCGCTGCCGTGGGGGTGGGTGACGACCGCCGGGAAGTCACCGAAGCGGGGGTGCTTGTACGTGGCCAGGCGCTGGGCGCCGTCGGGGATCAGGCCGTCGGCCCAGCGGTGGGCGGTGGCGTCCGCGTCCAGGGTGAGCGGACTGCCGTCGGTGGCGACCACCTGGACGTCCGTGTCGAGGTTGGAGAACTCCTCGTACCAGGCACCGGCGGCGGCGTGCAGGCCGTCGGGTGCGACGGCGACGCGGGCGCGCGCCTCGGGGTCGGCGTAGGCGGTACGCGGCCCGAGGATCAGGTGGCCCCCGGCGGCGGCGTACTCGCGCAGCAGGCTCAGGTCGTCGTCGGCGGTGATGTACAGCCCGGCGGCGACGAGGACGGGGAATCGGCGGGCCAGCTCGGTCGCGCCGATGTCGTGCGCCTGCGGCAGGTGCAGGATGCGCGCCTGCCGGCCGGCGTCGATCACCCCGCGGTAGAACGCGTCGGTGATGTACTCGTAGGACTCGTCGTCGCCCTGCCCGCCGGTGGCCAGTGGCGGCATGAACTGCATGGCGAACCGGCTGGGGTTCGACCAGAGGATCGCGACGTCCGCGTCGGGCTCGTAGCCGTCGAGCGTGGTCCCGAGCCGGGACAGCTCGTTGCCGATCTCGGCGATCTCGGTGTAGATCCGGCCCGGGCGCAGGCTGTGGGGCAGGACGCCGCCCCAGTAGGTCTCGGCACCGTACGGCAGCGTGTGCCAGTGCCAGTACTCGATCATCGCCGCGCCGCGTGAGATGAACGCGTAGGCGGCCTGCTTGAGCTGACCGGGGTAGGGCGGGTGGTTGGCGTGCGACGCGTCGATGGCCTGCGCGTTGGTCTCGGTGACGAGGTAGCGCGCCTGACGCGAGGAGTAGATGCGGTCGGCCTGGCGGAACAGGCCGGCGACACCGGTGGTGGTCCAGTAGTTCGGCTGGGCGAGCTCGGTACCGGCCTCCAGATGATCCTGCAGGCCGTAGTACGGGTTGCCCGCCGCGATGTCCAGGTGGCGGCCGAGCCGCTCGTCGTCGAGCGCGCGGCGCGGGTACTGCAGGCACGTCGTGACGAACTGGCCGGGGAGGCGGTACTCGCCGACGATGTCGGCCTGCCAGCCGATGAACTCGGCGGTGACGTCCGCCTGGTAGCGGCGCCAGGCGAGGTCGTACTGGGGGAAGGTGTTGCCGTCGGGGCGCCACAGCTCGTCCCAGCCGGCCAGGCGGTGGGACCAGTAGGTCAGTCCCCATTCCCGGTTGAGGGTCTCGACATCGCCGTACCGCTCCTCGAGCCGCCGCACGAACCGGGTGAAGGTCCCGTGGTTGTGGATCAGGTGCAGGCCGGGTTCGTTGTCCACCTGGTACCCGATGATCGCGGGATGCTGGGCATGGCGTGCCAGGATCGCGCGGATCACGCGCTCGGCGTGGTACCGGAACGCCGGGTGGGAGTAGTCGACCTCCTGGCGCGCGCCCCACGGGATCGGCTCGCCCGTGCGCTGCTCCGCGGCGATCTCCGGGTACGCCGTCCGCAGCCACGGCGGTACGGCATAGGTGGGGGTGCCGAGGATGACGTCGATCCCCCGGTCCCGCGCCGCGTCGAGCACCGGCGCGAGCCACTCGAGGTCGAACTCGCCGTCACGCGGCTCCCACGTGGACCACACCGACTCCCCCACCCGGATCACGTTGATGCCGGCGGCCGCCATCAGGTCCAGGTCCTGGTGCAGCCGGTCGGCGCGGTGGTACTCGGGGTAATAGGCGACACCGAACAGCAGGTGTCCGGGTGGCGCGGGGCGATTCGGTGAGTCCATGAGGCAGCTACTCCGTTGTCTTGCGAGGGACGCAACGGGACGCTACCCGCGAATGTGACCGGTAACAAGTCTCCGAGACCAGATTGTTACCGGTAACATCGCTAGTGGACGGGCTCACCGCCATACGGTGAGGACACCCACCCGCACGTCACCGCACGAAGGAGACCACATGCCCCCCGGCGCTGGCCGCGCACCACAGGATGCCGACGTCACACCGGACGAGAGCCCACGGAAGGAGCCCGCAGGCAGGCCGGACACCGGTGCCGTCAGGCCGGACACCGGTGCCGACGGGCCGGACACCGGTGCCGACGGGCCGGACACCGGCTCGGTTCCCAGCTCGGCCCACGAGCTCGACCGGCCCGCGACCATCCGCGACGTCGCGGCGCTCGCCCGGGTGTCCCACCAGACCGTGCACCGGTTCCTCCAGGGCTACGAGGGCATCCGGCCCGCGACGCGCGAGCGTGTCGTCGAGGCACTCGCGGCGCTCGACTACCGCCCGAACCTGACCGCCCGTTCCCTGACGACGGGGCGGTCGTCGCGACTGGGGGCGCTGACCCACGAGCTCGACCAGTTCGGCCCGAGCAAGATCATCCAGGGCGCCACCCGGGCCGCGCGCGACGCCGGCTACGTGCTCGACATCGTGAGCCTGGACATGGGCGACCCCGCCGAGATCGGCCAGGCGCTGGAGATGCTCACCCGGCACGACCTGGCCGGGATCCTGGCCCTGGCCTCCAGCGACCACATGGCCCGCGCCTTCGACGCCGCCGACTTCCGCGTACCGGCCTACCTCGCCGGCGAGGACGACGAGTTCGCCGGTCACCACGCCTCGCAGCTCACGACCGTCGGCTTCCCTGCCCTCATCGACCACCTGGCGGCCCTGGGCCACCGCCGGCTTCTGCACATCGCCGGCCCGCCGGCCTGGTCGGCGGCACGCAACCGTGCCCGAGCCTTCGAGAACGCCGTCGCGGCGCACGGACTGGAGTCCGCCGGCGTCGTCCGCGGCGACTGGTCGGCACGCTCCGGCCACGAAGCGGTGTCGGCATTCCTCGCGGAGACCGAGTTCACCGCCGTCGTTGCCGCCAACGACCAGATGGCGCTCGGCGCGCTCCTCGCCCTGCGCGAACGCGGCCTGCGGATACCCGAGGACGTGAGTGTCACGGGCGTCGACGACATCCCCGACGCCGCCTACTTCTCCCCGCCGCTCACCACGCTCCAGGTGGACTTCTTCACCCAGGGGCGCCGTGCCGTCGAACAGCTCCTGGCCCGCATCACCGGGCGGGAGCTCCCCGACGACGACGGCGCCCTGCCGTCCCGTCTCGTCGTGCGGAAGTCCACGGGTCCGCTCGCCGCAGCCCGATGATCGCTCCCGTTCGTCGTGCCGCACCACGCCTCGGACCCGTCGGCATGCGATCCCCGCGGCCCCTGGCAGTGCGCGTCAGTGGCGCCTTCGTGGCGCTGCAGGGGCTCGGTCCCGGGGCCGCCCGTTCGTGGTCGGGACGTCGGCGGTTCCCGCGTCCCAGGTGCGCGCGATGCCCAGGCCGCGCAGGTCCGCGTCGCTCAGGGAGACGCCGTCGGGCCCGATCCAGCGGTCGGGCCGGGAGCGATCGTCGGCCTCGGCATTCCAGCGACGCATGAACGGAGTGCCGACGTCGGTGATGACGACCGACCCCGACGTGGCCGGCAGCGGCTCGGCGGGCAGATGCACGAGGGTGTAGGCGCCCACGAGGTCCGACGAGTTGACGGAAGCCACGCTGTACCAGTTGCCGTCCGCGTCCCGCTGGATCGCGTACCCACGGGCGTCGACGACGACGGCGAAGTGCGGCAGGTCAGCGTCCAGGAGATCCTGGCTGGTCCGGTAGACGGCGCCGACCTGTGCTCCCTGGGTCATCGAGATCTCCTGACGTCGAATCGATGGCATCCACCTATCAAAGCGGATACGTCACGATTCGGCCGTTAAATCAGCATCGTCGTCCTCTTCGCCGGAAGCAACCATTCGTCATCCACCATCCCTCGGCCGTAGGTGCCTGGCGCGCACCGAGGCCTCCCCCGTCCGGAGGAGGCCTCGGTGCGCCGTACGGGTCCGGGCCCCTTACCCGCCGCCGACCGTCAGCGACTCGAACGGCACCTCCACCACCGAGTCCTGGAGGTCGACGAGCGTGGTCGCGCTGCCGATCACGTTCCAGACCTCGACCTTGATCGTGCCGTCGGTGATGTCGCCGAGAGTTCCTTCGGAGTTCTCCAGCGCGCGGTTCTCCGAGGTGTAGCGCTCGAAGCCGGGTACCGGGTCGGTGGCGAAGTACGCGTACGACTCCACCCGGTCGAAGGAGCCGTCGCCCTCCAGGTCGTAGGAGACGCGCAACCGTGTGCCGTTGCCGACGTCCTGGCCGGCGTCGAGACCGACGTCGAACACTGTGCCGGCACCGCCGAACTCGCCCGTCACGTGCTCCAGCGTGGCGGTGAGCCCGGTGCTCGGGTCACCGACCGCGTCGGCTCCGGAAGCCGCGCCCAGAACCGCCGTGGTGTCGGAGCCGGGCTCCGGTGCCAGGTCGCCGTCCGCGGTCAGGTAGAGCGTCGGATCCACGGGCTCCGGCGGATCGGTGGGCTCCGGAGAAGCGGTCGGTTCCGGAGAGGCGGTCGGATCGGTCGGGTCGTCCGTGTCGCCCGGGGCTCCTCCCCCGCTCCAGTCATGAGCGCCCGAGGTGACGGTCCGGCCCGCCGGCACGGCGAGCGAGGTCCCGTCCGAGAACTCGACCGTGCGGGGCGACTGCGTGATGTTCGAGGCCACGTAGGTACGCGCCCCGTCCTTGGTGAACACGGCGGCGACGGGAGAGTCGGCGGTCACCGTCGGGTCCACCGTCCCCAGGCCGGCGAGGTTGGCGATCCAGTGGTAGGTGTGTGCGCGGCTCTCCCCTTCCTCGACCGGGTACCCGGGGTCGCCGTCGAGTGCCGCGAGCGCACGCTCGCCGTCCCCGAGCGCGAGGTAGGACCAGAGGATGTCCTGCCAGACGGTCGGGTCGCCACCGTTGGCCGCGACCATCTCGTCGTAGTTGGCGACGACGTCGGAGGGGCGAAGTCCCAGGTAGAGGTGGCCGCCCGTGACCGGCAGGGTGTTGATGCCCTGGATCATCTCGGCCTCACCGCTGAACCAGGTCGCGTAGGCCCCGCCGCTGCCCCAGATCATGCCGACGGTGGAGTGGCCGAAGCCCTCGGGCATGGCGCCGGCCTGGTCGAACCAGTAGTGCTGGATCGCCGCCGTCTGCGTGGCGTAGAGGTAGATCCCGGCGTCGCGGGCGGCGTCGTCACCGGTGGCGACTCCCCACTGGATGAGGCCGTTCGCGAAGTTCTGGCCCTCGGAGCTCGACTCCTGGTTGTTGCCGTTGACGAAGGCGCCGTGTCCCGCCGCCCAGTCGTGGCCCGCGTAGATGTCGAAGTCGCGCAGGTACGGGTAGCGCTGGTCGCTGCGGTCGAAGTTGTTGGCGTCCGCGATCAGCTGGTCGACCATGCCGCCGTACTGCTGGTCGGTGGCCCACTCCGGGTCGAACCGCGCCAGCGTGGCGGCCGCGACGATGAAGTATCCGTAGTGGAAGTGGTGGTCGTTCAGCTCTCTGTCCGACCCGTAGGCGGCGGGGAAGCCCACCAGGGTGCCCCAGTTCTCGTTGTACGCGAACAGGTGCTCCGTCTCACCGGGGCTCGCCGTGAACCAGTCCGTGAGCGTGTCCTCGATCTGTCCGAGCGCCGTGTCGCGGATGCTCGTCCGGTCGAGCTGGTCGGCGATCTCCGCGATCCGGACCGCGCGGCCGAGCGCCTTGCCGGTCCAGTAGGTGTCGTCGGCGTCGATGCTCATCGGGTCGGACGCTTCCGCGTCGAGCAGGGCGTCGAGCCGCGCGTTCGCGTCGCCCTCCGACGTCGTGACCGCGGGAACCTCCGGCAGGACACCGGTGAACGGGGTGTCCGTCGTGAACGACGTCGCCCCGATCAGCGTGGTCATCGCGCCCCGTGCCGACTCGTACTCGCGATCGGATGCCGCGCCGCCGCCGGGCCCGTCGCCGGTGATCCCCTCGAGGTAGGCGTCCTGGTGCGGGTAGAGCGACACGATCGTGCCCGCGTCGGTGCCCTCGTGCGCCTCGGTCTCGAGGGAGTAGGTCGTCCGCACGATGCTCGTCGCCTCGTCGTACACGTAGTCGGCACGGGTGCCGGTCACCTCGACGTAGGCGTACGGGGTGAAAGCGTCCGCCTGGGCGGTTCGTGCCGCGTCGTCGTCCGCCGGTGTCGTGGGGAGAGCGGCGACCGAGACGTAACCCTTGCCCGCGAGGTCGCTGCGCAGTTCGCTGCCCGACGTCGTCCACGACGAACCGCTCGGCGCGAACGCGACGTAGTCGGCGCCGCCCGTGCTGAATCCGACACGGGCACCGTCGTCGAGCCAGACGCGCAGGTCCGACCCACCGGTGAGGAGCGCGTCGCCGCCCGCCATCTCGAACCAGGCGATCGGAAGTCCGTGCCCGATCGTCGCCGTCATGGAGCGGGCTCCGTCGTTCCAGGACGGGGTGACTGTCCAGTCGCTCCAGTCCGCGATCTCGGCGACGGGCGCGTTCAGTCCCGCGACGCCGACGACGAGGTCCTCGTCGTACGGGTAGTGGAACTCCCCGATCCCGCCGGGTGTCCCGTAGAGAGTGGGCTCCTGGGTGTAGGACAGCCCGAGGCCTTCCGGCGACGGCTTGTAGGACACGGGGTGCGCGTGCAGCGGCTCGCTCATCGAGCAGTCGAACTTCTTGAAGCTCAGGGAGGACCACCAGTCGTTCGTCGGCACGGCCCCGTCCGGGGCCGAGTCGGTGAGGAACGCGCGGGCGTCGGTCGCGAGCGGGGCGCAGCCCTCCGGCGCCGGGCCGACCTGCTCGGTGGTGTAGCTCCCCGCTCCCACGGGCGTCGGGTCGGCCGCCACGGCCGCGACGGCGCCCGTCGTTGAGAGCGCGATCACGGCGGCGACGAGGGCCCCGGCGCGCGACCGCCACTTCTGACGGGAGGGCCGGGACCCGGCGTCGTTGCCGGGTGGCCGCACCGCTCCGGGACCGTTCGCCGTGGAATCTGTGCTGGTCAAGGAATGGAACATCGTTGTCCTCTCTGAACCGCCCCGCCGTTGGGGTGCTCGGCACATGTCCTCGTTCCCAGCGTCGTCGAGGGTGGTGCACGATCTGCGAGCCGACAACATGATTGGGAGCGCTCTCAAGAGCGTGGCAGCTCGATGGCCGGTCGTCAACCGTGCGGGGTTGGCGACTGCGGCTCCCGCCGGCCCGGGTCCCGCCGGCCCGGGTCCAGGCGGCAGCCGCGCCGCGCTCGACCTGCTCGACGAGCGACGGCGCAACCTGACACCCGCGCTCACGCCTGCGGGCGAACGCGGAGCCTGGGACGACCAGGACTCCCGCTCAAGCCCTCTCGATCGGCCAGCAGTTGCCCGTGTCGTAGCCACCGTCCGCGTCGGCGACCAGGCTGTGGTTCCTCGCGAAGGCGATGCGCCCGCAGATCAGCGGGGCGTCACCGAGCATCACGTAGTCCACGCTGTCCACCGTGCGGACCACCGGCTCGTCGGCGTCGAAGAAGTAGGACCCGGCGTGGGTCGCCTGGGTCCCCATGACCGCGGCCGCCGGGTCGGCGCCCGTCTCGTCGGCACCGTAGAAGTGGACGTGGAATCCGACCTCCTCGTCGGGTATGCCGCCCGCCCACTCGGCGTCGTACTCCACGACGAGCTCGCCGTCCGTCACCGTGGCGCTGGTGAGGCACACCCAGCGCTCGTTGGCCAGGATCTCCTCGGTGCACTCCTGGGCGGGCAGCAGCTCCGGCTCGGTGTCCGCGCCCTCGTCCGCGCCGTCGTCCGTAGCATCGTCCGTAGCATCGTCCGTGGCATCGTCCGTGGCGTCGGAGGACGCCGACGCCGTCGAACCGCTCGGGGAGCTGGAACCGTCCGGGCCCGCCGCGGCGGGTGCCTGCTCGGGCCACGGGATCAGCGCCCACGCCCCCACCCCGAGCACGACGGCGAGCGCGGCGCCGACGGCGATCTGTGCGCCGCGCGGCATGCGCTGCCACGCGGACCTGCCCCCGGCGGCCTCCGCCGCGAGGGCGGCCGTCTGCTCCCGCGGGTCACCCGCGGACGGCGGACCTTCCGCACGGGAGACCGCCCCGACGGCCACGCCCGTCGTCGTCCGGTCCGGCACGGCCGGCGCCGACGCCAGCCAGGCCGCGCCGAGCGCCACCACGTGCTTCGGATTGACGTCCACGGCCACGGGCCGCCCCAGCTCGGCACCGACGAGCTGGGCGACCAGCGGCATTCGTGAGGACCCACCCACCAACAGCACGGCGTCCAGGTCCTCCGGCACCACTCCCGCCGACGTCAGCGCCCGACGCAGCGCCGCGACCGTCTCCAGCAGCAGGGGCCGCACCACCGCCTCCAGCTCGGCGCGGGTGAGCCGCACCTCGGTGCTCAGTCCCGGCAGGAGGACGGGGATGGTGACGTCGGTGTCCGCGGAGAGGGCCTCCTTCGCCGACACGCACTCCTCCCGCAACCGCGCGACGGCGGCCACCGCCGCCGGGTCCTCCGGGTCCAGGTCGTCCAGCACGCCACCGGTCGCGCGGCGCACGTGGTCCAGCACCGCGGCGTCGACGTCGATCCCGCCCAGTCGCTCGACCCCTTCCGGGCGGCCCAGGATCGTGAATCCCGTCTCGGTACGCCGTAGCACGGCGGCGTCGAACGTCCCGCCGCCCAGGTCGTAGACGGCGACCGTGCCGCCCGGCGCCACCGGCCGGCCGAGGGCGTAGAACGCGGCGGCCGCCTCGGGCTCGGACACGTAGGTGACCGGTTGCTGCAGGCCCGCAATACGCACCGCCTGCTCCAGCAGGTCCAGCTTGTACCGGCCCCAGTTCGCCGGATGGCAGATGCACACGGCCGACGGTTCGCCGCCCTCGCGCGCCGCGACCTCGTCGACCACGGCGCGCAACAGCCGGGCCGTGAGTCCCTCCGCCGAGTAGGGCGCACCGCCGAGCAGCAGGGGTGTCGGGTCGCCGAGACGTCGCTTGAACTCGCGCGCCACGCGCTGCGGCTCGGTCAGCGCCCGCCGGTCGGCGGTCTCACCGGTGAGGAACGTGTCGTCGTCGCGCAGCAGCACGACCGACGGGATCACCGCGGCACGGCTGCCGAGCGTGGCGATCTCGGCCCGGCCGTCGCGCACGACGGCGGCGCCCGTGTACGTGGTCCCCAGGTCGATGCCCAGCGCGTACGTGGTCGATGTGTCCATGATCCCTATCTCTCTGTGGTGCGCCTGCGCGCGGATTCTGTGTGGTTCGGATCGTGCGGTGTCGTCCCCGGCATGGCGGGGGGCCGACGGGGGAATGCCCCGAACCCGCCGCCCGCCGCCCGTTCTACAGTGATGTCGTGGACGAGAACAGGTCGGTGCACGATGTGCTGAGCGAGCGAGCGGGCAGCGGGGACAGCCCCGCCGTCGTCGCCGAGGCGCTGCGTGCCGCGGGCCATGATCTGCCCGGCGACCTCGTCGGGGAGGCCGTGGCCAGCTTCGCGGACACCGCGCCCGCGGCGGTCGCCGAGCATCTGTCCCCGTTCACGACCGCGTACGGCCTGGACGGCCTCGCCGACCCGGCCGACCTCGACGCCGCCGAGATGCTCCCCGACGGGCTCGCGCTGCTCGCGTCCGCTCCCGCCGTCGGCCCGGCGTCGGACGACGAGGCGCTGCCCGGCCGCGCCGAGCTGCCCGACGACGAGGCGGGGCCGGGAGACGCCCTCGCCTTCGGCACGGGCGCCGGCGTGCCGGACGACGATGCCGGGATGCCCGACGGCGGCCCCGGCACCGGTACCCGGGCCGGCGACGCCATGGCCGACGACGACCATGCGAGCGACGACCCGGCAGGCAACGGGACGGCCGCCTACGGACCGGACGCCTACGAGCCGGCCGACGACGACGAGGCGGCGAGCGGCGGCCTGACCGATCCGACCGATGTCCCGCCCCTCCCCCACGACTCCGTCGACTTCGTCCTGGGCGACCTCGACACGCAGGCACCCGACGACGCCTTCGACCCGGCGGAGCTCGACGCGGCCGACGGCGAGGACACCGACATCCCCCTCTGAGCGGCCGTCCGAGACCCGGCCGGTGCCGACCACGCCGTCCCGCGGAGCGCAACCACCACGCACGACGGCGTGGTCGAACTCGGACACCTCGGCGGGGCTCATGGTCGTGGTCCGTCCAGGAGGCCCTCGACGGACCGGACCGCGACCCGCGCCGCGAGCACCAGCTCGCGCCGGCTGAGCGGGTTCTCCGCGCGCCGGGTCCACCGGTCGAGGGCGCCGCGTGCGGCGTCGGTGACATCGGCCGTGGAGGCATCCGCGGGCAGGTCGAGCCGGCGGCGCGAGGTCGCCCCGTCCCCGCCGACCAGTCGCTCCAGGTCGGTCAGCGCCTCGTGCGGGCCGGTGACCCAGCCCGCCCGCAGCGCCGACAGGACCCGCAGCTCCGCGAACGCGTGCGCGGACGCCACGACCTGCTCGACGACGGTCGCCACCCGATCGCCACCGGGCACCGGCTCTGCGGCGAGCAGCGCGTCGAGGGCGAGCAGCGCCGAACGTGACTTCAGGACGTCGCGCCGGCCGACGAAGAGCGAGTCCAGCACGGCGCGCAGCTCCCCCACGCCGCTGCGCGCCGTCAGCTCCCGCGCCAGCTCGGTGGCGGTCGCGACGGCCTTCTGGCGCAGGAGCACCGTCGCCAGACGCAGGCCGAACAGCCCGAACCGCTCCAGCAGTGCCGTGCGCTCGAGGCCGGTCAGGCCCAGGCCGGGCTCCCGGTCGACGAACCGGTCGGCGGACAGCAGCAGGTCCTCGGCGTCGGCCACCGGAAGGGCGGCGACCTGGCGCAGCCGGGCCACCTCGTCCTCGGTGAGCGTCGCGGCGGTCTCGGCGAGCAGGCCCGCGACCGGGACGACGGTCTGCACCATCCGGCGCACCGTGGCGTCGCGGCGCAGGCGCCCGGCGATCCGTCGCGCCGACGCGAGCGCGTCGATGCGGCCGACGCCGATCTCGTCGGCCCGCGACAGGACGCCGATCGCGTTGACCGGGTTCGGGCGGGACACCTCGGTGTCGTGGAACGCGTCGAGGAACGCCACGTCCTGGGGGTGCAGGTGGCGCATGAGGTAGACGACGGCGTCGGCGGGGGTCTCGTCGTCGGCCAGGAGGTCCCACGTACGCTCGGTCGACGACGGGTCGAGCGAGCCGATCCCCGGCGTGTCCACCAGCGTCCACGTGCGCAGCGCCTGCGAGGGCCAGCTGACCTCGAGCCGCTCGACATCATCGGGGGCCAGGCCGTTCAGGTCGATCTCCAGCGCGCCGTCGTCGCGGTGGAAGGTGAGGTCGGCACGGCCGCCGTCGCGCAGCCCGGCGGTGACGCCGTACGTGTGCCCGTCCTGGTACCAGGTGACGATCCGCGTGCACTCGCCCGCGTCGGTGGGCGCGAGTCGCTCCCCGACCAGCGCGTTGAGCAGCGTCGACTTGCCGGCCTTGACGCGACCGGCGACGGCGACGCGCAGCGGCTCGTCCAGGCGGGCGCGCAGGGCGTCCAGCCGCGCCGCGTGCTCGGTGCCCGCGTACGCCTCGCGCGCCAGGTCGACGGCGACGCGCGTGCGGTCCAGCAGGGTGGGTCCCGGCACGGGGATCATGCGGCCACCGCCTCGGCGCGACGGTTCAGCTCGGCGAGGCGGCCCAGCTCGGCCGCGATGTCCTTCCGCCGCCGGGCACGATCCTTCTCGTCGCGGCGGGCGGCCTCGGTGGCCACCCGCAGCGAGTCGGTGGTGGACCGCTGGATCTCGTCGGCCCGCGCGGCGTAGTGGTCGCGCAGCTGCCGCTGCACCCGGCGCATCGTGTCGCGCGAGTCCTTGCCGACCCGGAACGCGGCCTCGTCGCAGTACCGGCGCACGGCGTTACGGGCCTGGCTGCGGCGGTTCTCCAGCTGCCGCTTCTTCTCCTGGCGCAGGCTGCCCAGCCCCATCGCGAGGCCGATCCCGACGGCCACCGGCCCCAGGGACAGCCCGATCAGGCCGCCCAGTGCCGTGAACATCAGGACGCCCAGGTACGAGCCCTTCAGCGCGGTGAGAGCCTGCTTGCGCACGCTCATCCGGGCGAGGTCGAGACGCTGGCGCACGTCCAGCCGGGCGAGGAGCTCCTCCGGCGTGCGCACCGCCAGGTCCGAGAGCACCGGCTCGGCGGCCTCGCTGAAGTGGGTCCACACCTGCTCGCTCAGCTCCTCCGCGCGTGTCCGCAGGAGGGTGTAGCTTGCCACCATCTCCTGCGCGACGGCTGCCTCCAGCCACGCCTTGAGCTGCGGCCACGCGTCGGCGGGGTCGGCGCGCTCGATCCAGTCGTCGGCGGCGTCGATCAGTCGCCGGACGCGGGCGCGCAGGTCGTGGTCGACGTCGGCGGTGAGGTCGGTGACGCCGTCGGAGAGGGTCTGGTTCCACCGGGCCGCCGACCCGCGCAGCTCGGCGGCGCGGGCCTGCGCGCGCTCCAGATCGGCCATGACCTCGCGTGCCCGGTCCGGGTCCGCCAGGATTGCGTCCTCCGCCTCGAACTGGGTGGCGATCTGGCCCGCGACCTGGGCCGCCTCGGTGGCCGCGGACGCCGCGACCTTCCGCGCGGCGCCGTCGGTCACCCGGCCGGACACGAACCGCACGACGTCGCCGAATCCGGACTCGGCGTTCAGTTCCTTGTCCCTGGCGCGGACCGCGCGGGACCGCAGCACGGAGGAGACCGGCATCACCGGGACGCCGGGTGCCGTGTCGTCCAGGTGGCCCCTGTCGAGGTCGGCGATGGTGCGCCACGCGGGGTAGAGGTCGGTCTTGGTCAGCACGCAGACCAGCTCCGGGCCGCTGTCGCGCACCTTGCGCACGAACTCGGCCTCGACGGCGGTCAGCTCCTGGGAGGCGTCGGTGACGAAGAGGACGGCGTCGGCCATCGCCACCGCCGCCAGGCTGGCCGCGGCGTGCGCGGACTCCAGCCCGCCCACGCCGGGGGTGTCGACCAGCACGAGCCCGCCGCGCAGCAGCGTCCGTGGCAGCCGCACGACGACGCCGGACGGTCGCGCGGGGCCGGTGTCCACCGGGGCCGACGGGTGCGGCCAGGCCGCCGGGGCGGACGGATCGGACGGCTCGGGCTGCTCCATGATCACGCGCGCCGCGGCCTCCAGGTCGACGGGCTCGCGCCGGGGCGGGTCGCCTGCCCACAGGACCTCGGCCGACCGGGTCTCACCGTGCTCGATATAGGTGGGCAGGGCCGTGGCGACGTCGTCGTCGACCGGGCAGACCTCGGCACCGATCAGCGCGTTCACCAGGGAGCTCTTGCCCTGCTTGAAGTCGCCGACCACCACCACGTGCACGCGCGGGTCGTCCAGCGTGGCCAGCGCGGTGTTCAGGCGTGCGGCGAGGTCCTCGCGGCCGTAGGCCCGGCAGGCCTCCAGGCCGAGGTTCACGACTGCCCTGGCGCGGTCGACCGCGGGCGCCGCCGGGGCGGCGGGCGATCCGGGGCCGCCGGTCCCGGTGGATGGTGCGCAGGCGGGAGGCGTGCCGTCCACGACGGGTGCCTCGGTGCGAGTCATGATCCCTCCTCGGATGCGTCTGGCCCGGCAGGCGCCCGGAGCCCGGCGGGTGGTACCGCGCGGTGCCGGCGGACCGTGGCCGACGCCCGGTCCGCCGGCACCGCGGAAGTGCTCGTCGGACGGACCTTCACCCGGCGATCTCGATCTCGCTGTCGTCGACGTTGGTCCCGATCTCGGTGTTCTCGATGGTCGTGTCGACGTCCGCGCGGATGTCGGTCTCGATCTCGGTGGTCTCGATGTCGGTGTCGATGTCGGTGGTCTCGATGTCGATGTCCGTGGTCTCGATGTCGGTGGTCGTGGTCTCGATGTCGGTGGTCGTCGTGTTGGCCTCGACCTGCGTGATGTCGGTGTCGGTGAAGCTGCCGGTGGCGTCGCCGCCGTCGGAGAACGCCCCGCCGCCGGACACCTCCACGTCCTGCGCGCCGGAGACGTCGCCCTGGCCGAAGCCGAGCGCATCCGACTCCACGTCGGTGTCGTCACCGGACTGGATCCCGGTGAACGACCCCGTGTTCTGGGTGGCGCTGCCCTCCTCGACCTGCGCGAGCGCGGCCTCGTCACCGGTGTTGACCTGACCCTCGACGTCCTCGACGACGGTGTTGTCCTCACCGACGACGTTCTCCTCGCCCACGACGTTCTCGTCCCCGGTGACGTTCTCGTCCCCGACCAGGTTCTCCTCGCCGGAAACCACCGTGTTGTCGTCGCCGACGGCGCTGCCGTCCCCGGAGACAGCGACGGCCTCCTCGCCGACGGCGTTGCCCTCGCCGGAGACCGCGGTGCTGTCCTCGCCGAGGGCGTTGCCGTCCCCGGACGCGACGAGGTTGTCCTCGCCGACGACGTTGTCGTCGCCCGAGGTGACGGTGTTGTCCTCGCCGAGCACGTTGTCGTCGCCGGAGACCGCCGTCGCGTCGCCGTCGACGGCCGCGGCGGAACCCTCGCCGAACGCGTTCGCCGTCTCCTCGCGGGACGACAGGTCCAGTCCGAGGAAGCCGTCCACGTCGCCGTCGACGTCCACCTCGACATTCCGCGACTCGTCCGTGAACGAGCGGTCGATGATGGTGGTGACGGACTCGTCGCCCTCGTAGACGGTGTAGGTCACGTAGCTGACCTGCTGCGTGACCTGCTCCAGCGTCGCACCCTGGGACTGCGCCGCACCTGTGCCAGCGCCTGTGCCCGCGCCTGCGCCTGTACCCGCGCCGGAGCCGGCACCCGCACCGCCAGGCCCGCCGAAGCCGGGACCGTCGAACCGCCCGCCGCCCTCGCCACCGTCGAAACCCTCCTCGCCGCGGCCGAAGCCGCCCGTGCTGCCGCCGCCGAAGCTCGCCTCCCCGTCGGAGCCACCGGACACGGCCTCGCCCTCGTCGCCGGCGTTCGCCGTGAACGACTCGAAGCCCTGCCGGCTCACGCCTTCCACGCCGGCCTCTCGTGCGGCCTCGAACACGTCGGCCTCCGACAGGTCGGCCTCGGTGATCCCGCGGGCCGCGAGTGTCCCGGCGGGCTCCTGCGCGAACTGCAGCGCGTTCTCGCGGTCACCGGTGATCCACTCGACGAGTTCGCGAAGCATCTCCTGAACGTTCATCCTTCTACCTCCGTGTCGTGTCGGAGCCGGTGGTCCCGGCCTCTGCGACAAGCTTCCATCCGAGGCGGGCGCCGCCGAATCGGGGACTTCCCTCGCGCACCACGGGGGTCATGGGGGGATCGTCTCCGTTCGCGGGTCGCCGGGGTCCGCGCCGAGGTCCTCGCGCAGCGCGGCGAGGAACTCCGCACGCGTCGAGACGCCGAGCCGGGTGCGCATGCGAGCCACGTGGTGCTCCACGGTCTTGGGCGACACGAACAGCTGGGCGCCGATCTCCCGGTGCGTCCGCCCCGCCAGCACCAGGCGCCCCACCTCGATCTCCCGCTCGGACAGGACCGAGCGGGTGGTGCTCTGCCCGGAGCCCTGCCGGAACTCCCTCGCCCGCTCCAGAAGCCGGCGCGCGAGGGCGGCGTCAGGTGTCCGCACCCCCGCCTGACCGGCGAGACGGGATGCCTCCCACGGCAGCCCGGCGGCGTGGAGCGCGTCGGCCGCCGACGTCACGTCGTCGCCGTCGACCCGGTCGGCCAGCGCGTCGGCCCAGCACCGGGCGGCGGCCGCCTGGGCGGTCACCCGGGCAGGAGCGCGCACCGCCGGGGCGCGGGTGGCCGGGGTGCCGCCGAGCAGGTCGCGCAGCTCGGCCAGCTCGGCGGCTGCCACGTCCGCCGAGGCCGGGTCGTCCCCGACGACCGCCACCTGCAGATCGGTCCATGCCAGCAGCGCGGTCCACGGCGCTGCACCGAGGACCACGGCGTACTCCCGGAGAGTGGCGCGCACGCCGTCGGCCCTCCCGGCGCTGCCTGCCCGGGCGGCGGCGACCACCAGCTCCTCGACGCACTCGGCGTGCAGCAGGTCGACGGCCTCCCTCGCGAGGAGGTGTTCGGCGTCGGACCACGCGGCGCGGGCGGCGGCCACGTCTCCCGACCGGCGCGCCAGGCCCGCCCGCAGGCACACCGACAGCAGCACGTCGCGGCCGTCGCGCGCGGTGTCCCCCGGTGATCCGCCGGGAGCGGTCAGCGCACGCGCCTCCGCGTACCGGCCGCCCCGTAGGGCGACCCATCCCGCCAGCAGGCGATGCCGCTGCACGTGGCCCGGCCCGCCCGAGCCCGCCGACAACGCGTCCTCGAGCAGATGCCGGGCTGTCGCCGGGTCGCCCACGGCGGATGCGACCAGCGCGCCGAGGGCGTGCGGCGTGTCCGGCAGGGGCGTCTCGGCCGTCGCGCGATCGAGTTCCTCGGCGGCCTCGATCAGGAGCGGCAGTGCACGAGCGGGCTCGGCCAGGAGCCTGCCGGCCTCCGCCATGCGCAGGGCGAGGCGGCCCTGGTGCGGGTCGCCGGCCGGGGCGGCCTCCGGTCCGGCGTGCTCCTCGGCCATGCCGCCCGCGGCCGCCACCCCCGTCGCCGCGAGCAGCGGCACCGCCAGCAGGCGGCCGGTCGCACCGCCGCCCGCGAGCTCGCGCGCCGCGCGGGCCGTCCGGCCGGACCGGGCGAGGGCGACAGCGGCGTGCAGCGCGGACCGGTCCCGGACCGCGGGCGCGCCGGACAGCGCACGGTCCAGTTCCTGCCGCTCGCCCCGGGTGAGGTCCGCCACGATGGCGCGTGCCACGGACGGGACGAGCCGCTCGCCACCGGGGGCGAGCAGTCCGGCCTCGTGCAGGGCGCGCAGTTCGGCCGCCACGACCTCCGGCGCCACCCCGATCGCCTCCGCGAGCGCGGCATGCGGGAGCGGTCCCAGGTCGTGTGCCGCGGCAAGCACGCGTGCGACGTCCACCGTCCTCGGCTGCCGCGCGAGCGCGCGCTGCACCCGGGCGCGGAGAGCGGCGGTCACCGGTCCGGCGCCGTCGGCCAGCGCCACCACCAGGGCAGGAAGGCCGCAGGTGTCCGCCGCGAGCGCCGCGGCCTCGGCGGGGCCGGGGTGTGCGCCCGTGCGCTCGGCCACGAGCAGCGCCACGTCGCCGTCCCCGAGCGGGTCGCACTGCACGACGCCGTCGCGCGCCGCCAGGCCGTCGAGCTCGGCCAGCGCGGGGTCCGTGATCCCGGGCCTGCGTGACAGGGACACGGGAGTGCCCGCGCGTGCGGCGGACGTGAGCCGGCGCAGGAGGTCGGGCGGGTAGTCGTGGGCGTCGTCGATGAGCACGGGCTTGGTGCCCGAGCCGGTGTGGGCAAGCAGTCCGGCGAGCGCGGCGGGGTCGGGGACGGCGTGCCGCACGCTGCCCGCGGATCGGATGGCGGCGTGCAGATGATGGGTCCGTCCGGACCCGTCGACGCCGATGACCACCACCACGGGGACAAGTGTCGCGGTCGGTGGGTGCCGCGTCCATGGCCTGGGGCGACGGGATGTGATCGCTCGGCGACACACCCGTCCCGGTTGCCGGTGCCGGGCGTACTGACAGCGGCCGGACGCCGCGGACCGGTACACGCCTTCGGGGGCGGCGCGTTCGCGCCGCCCCCGAAGGTCTGTATCAGGCGGTGCCCGTGACGGTCGAGCCGTCGCGGGTCACCGTGTACTCCAGGGTCTCGCCGCTCCAGTAGTAGAACGTCAGGGTCACCGGGGAGTCGTCGGTGACCTCGCTGAAGAATTTCTGGGTCAGCTCGATGGTCCCGTCCTCGTAATCGGGCTCGAAGGTGTCCCAGAACGCCTTGTAGGTGGTCCAGTTGTCGGGCCCGGCCGCGGTGCCGTCGGCGTAGACGGCCTCCATGGTGGCCAGCTTGTCGCCGTTGAACGACGCGGGGATCAGCAGCGAATCGGTGGTGCCGGAGGCGTCCTCCAGGGTCGGGTCCTCGTAGCTGATCACGTTCAGCTTCCACGGCATGCCGTCGGAGTAGCGGACCTGAAGCTCTGCGGTGGTCCCGGGCGCCCGGTCGCCGATGATGTATTTGAGCAGCTTCTTCTTGAGCGTCAGGGTGGTGCCGTCGATCCTGTAGTCCCGGCGCTCCTTCAGCTTGATGTTCCCGAAGTACAGGTCGGTGAACTCCTGGCCGTTCGGGTTCAGCGTCACCGACTGGTTCTTCACCTTGCCCGACGCCTCGACGAACACGAGGTCGGTCGAGGCGGTGCCGGAGCGGGTGGTCCACGCGGTGGAGATGTAGTCGAACTGCTCCTGGTCGCGCCACTCGCGCATGAAGCGGTCGAAGTGCGTGCCGTTGTCCCACCACATGGTCGTGATGCCCGAGGTGCGGGCGAGGTAGCCGAAGTGCTCGAAGAACTTCAGGGACTCTCCGCGCTCGACCCTGTTGCCGTAGTTGTCGTGCAGGCTGTACTCGCCGATGATGACCGGGACGCCCTGGGAGACGAAGGTGTCGACCTGGCGCTGGAAGTCTTGCGCCATCAGGTCCTGGACCTCCTCGTTGTAGGTGGTGTACCCGGCGATGTTGACGCTGAAGGGCCAGAAGCCGTAGTTGTGGGTGGTGGCCGCCAGCATCGGGTCGTCGAGCGCCACGATCTCGGCGGCGAGGGCGTCCATGTTGTCCGGGTCGGATCCGGTGTGGAGCGTCGGCAGGACGAGCAGCCGGTCGGTGTTGTTGTCGCCGGAGGAGCGCACGATCTCGTGGAACGAGCTGTTCAGCTCGGCCATGAGCCGGTGGTCCTCTGCGCCCCCGCCGGACCAGGATGCGTCGAAGCCCACTTCGTTCACCGACTCGAACATGAGCTCCTGCGGGTAGTCCTTGAAGGTCTCCGCGATCTGGGTCCAGGTGGCGCCGTACTGGGCCATCACCTGGTCGTGCTGCTCGGGCTGGGCCAGGTTCGTGATCCACTGCCACGAGTCGTGGTGCGTGTTGATCATGACGTAGAGGTCGGCGTCGAGGGCGAAGCCGACGATCTCTTGCACGCGTTCCATGGTCTCGGGCTCGACCGTGTAGTCGGGCGCCGGACCGGTGTGGTTGCCCCAGCTGACGGGGATGCGGACGGAGTTGAAGCCTTCGGCCTTGATGTCGTCGAAGAAGGTCTCGTCGACGCGCGGGTTGCCCCACGCGGTCTCGCCGCCCTCACCGCAGCACTGGGCGTCGAGGGAGTTTCCGAGGTTCCAGCCCGGCTGCATGGCCGCGACGATCTCCGCGGACGACGTCGGCGCGGCGGACGGACTCTGCTCGGCTGCCGTCTGCGCGGGTGCCGTCTGCGCGCCGGCGGGGGCGGTGAGGCTCGCGGACAGCGCCAGCCCGGCCGCCAGGGCGGCGAGCTTCTTCCAAGGGGGTCTCTTCACGGTATGCCCTTCTTCGCGCACGGATGGCGCTCAACGGGCGGTTGGCTCCCCGTCGAGCGCGCTTTGAGTGATGAGCGGCGATCGCTCGCCGCATCGTGGCCGGGCCTTGCAGTCGCTTCGACGGGGCCACTCCCTCGAAGCGCTTCAACAAAGTAGGACATCGAATCACCGGTCCACAACCCCTGGCTTGCACCCCGGGGCGCAACCCACCGGCCCGGATATCACCGGTTCCGAGAGGAATATCGTCGAAGCGCTTCGAGCGACGTCGACACGATCGGAGGTCTTCCGCCCCCGCGACCTCTTGGCCCCGGTGGTCGGCGCCCCGTGCGATCGGACCTGTTGGACTACTGGAGCGTCCAGCGTTGGTTGTCGC
Source organism: Myceligenerans halotolerans (assembly GCF_054782975.1). NCBI lineage: Bacteria > Bacillati > Actinomycetota > Actinomycetes > Micrococcales > Promicromonosporaceae > Myceligenerans > Myceligenerans halotolerans. The sequence continues at coordinate 10,341 of NZ_BAAGRL010000024.1, read as the reverse complement.
CGCCGTGGCAGGTCCAGAGGATGATCTGGGTGCCGTTGGCGGTGCCGGCGCCGTTGGCGTCCAGGCAGAGTCCGTTGTGGACGTTGGTGATGGTGCCGCTCGAGTTCACGTTCCAGCGCTGGTTGTCACCGCCCGAGCAGTCCCAGATCACCACCCGGGTGCCGTTGGTCGAACCCCAGCCCTCGGCGTCGAGGCACTTGCCGTTGACCTCCAGCTCGCCCGCGGAGGTGTGGTCGAACGACTGGCCGGAGGTCTGCCCGCAGTCCCACAGCTGCGCCTGCGTCCCGTTCGTCGTCGAGGAGTTCGGGATGTCCAGGCAGCGATCCGACGCCGCGCCCACGATCGCGACGGACCCTGACGGCTGGCCCGGGTCGTCGTCACCGAGTGCGCTCATGATGGCGTCGACGATGCCCGGTTGGGTCACCCCGTAGGACGTCCGGTGGAACAGCCCGAACCCGTACTGCCCGTTCACGCCGTTGTCCCAGTAGATGGTGGCCGCCCCGTACTCCTTGGCGGTAGCCACCAGCGTGTGCGCGAAGTCCTCGCGGTACCGGCCGTTTGCCGAGTCGTGCGACGACTTGTCGATCGAGCCGTACTCGCCGACGACGACCGGGTACCCTCGCGTGACGAATGCGTCGTAGGTCTTTCGCAGCTGCGAGTCCAGGTAGTCCTCCTGCCCCCACGTGGACGTTCTTGACGGATCGGTTGCGCCCGGCCCCCATTGGGTGATGTTCCCGTTCTCCTCTCCGGCAAAGTCCCACGGAGAGTAGTAGTGGACGGAGATCATGATCCGCTGCTCGTCGCCGGGAACGGAGGACGATCGGTGGCTGTCCGTCGGAATCTCGAAGCCGTAGTCCCCCGCGGTGTAGTCGATGTTCGTGTTCCAGCCAGGGACGAGCAGCCACCTCGAGCTGTTGTTTCCGCCGGTCTGCCGCACGGTGTCGACGAAGATCTGGTTGTAGCTGTTGATGTTCGAATAGCACGGCTGAGTGGGTTCGCCGTACTGTCCGTCGAACTCCTCGTTCATGGACTCGAGGATCAGGCGCTCGTCGAACTGGACGGGCCGAACCGGAGCCCATCGCGTCCTACGGAGCTCGTGGTCGAAGCGTTTCAACTTGACCGTGGCGTGGGGCCGCGAAGATGCTGCTCAATGGAACCTTTCGAGGGGCGCGCGGACGAAGGTCTCGCCTCTCGCCTACCGACAAAGGCGCTTGTCGCACCACCTCCGACCACGTCGGCAGCGCGGCCGACGTCCTCATCGAGTGCCGTCGAAGCGCTTGACCGGTCCGGGGCTTCGGGTGCAGGATTCGGCGCAGGTCAAAGACGCCCGCCACATGCCAGGAGCCAGAATGAATGCGCTGCCAGCAGAAAGCACGGAGAGCGTTACCCCACGAGGAGTGGGAACACGATTCGCGCGGAGGTGGCGTGCTTTCGCCGTGGCGTTGGCCGCGGTCGCCGCGACGTTCGCCGCGGTCCCGGTGGCCGGGGAGGCCCGGGCGGCCACGATCGATACGGCCGCGTCCTACGTGCTGACTTCTCGGCACAGCGGCAAGGTGATCGATGTCGAGGGCGCGTCGACGTCGGACGGTGCCTCGGTCATTCAGTGGACCGGTACGGGTGGTGACAACCAGCGGTGGCAGTTCGTCGACGCCGGTGACGGCTACTACGAGCTGCACGCCCGGCACAGCGGCAAGGCCATCGACATCGCCCAGGGCTCGGCGGCCGACGGCGCCGACGTGGTCCAGGCGAGCGCCACGGGCGCCACCAGTCAGCAGTTCCGCGTGGTGGACACCGACAGCGGGTACGTCAAGCTCATCAACCGCAACAGCGGCAAGGCGCTGGACGTGTGGGGCTGGTCCACCGCCGACGGCGCCCGCATCTCCCAGTACACCGACACCGGCGGCGCCAACCAGCAATGGCAACTCACCAAGGTCGACACGGACCCCGGCGACGTCCTGTCCCAGGTGCACACCGCCGGCCGCGTCAAGGCCGACGGCGACACCGCCCGGTACAGCTGGCCCGGCATCTATTTCGAGGGCCGGTTCCGGGGCACCGGGGTGGGGATCGTGCTGAACGACCCTGCCGCCGACTACGACGTCGAGGTCGACGGCGCCACCGTCGACACCCTCGTGACGCCCGGCCAGACCACGCACTGGGTCGACGGTCTGAGCGACGCCGAGCACACCGTGCGCCTCGTGAAGCGGAACGAGAGCCCGTGGAGCACCAGCGAGTTCGGCGGGTTCGTCGCCGCCCCGGGCGGCGAGATCCTCAACCGCCCGGCGGCTCGCAGCCGGCAGATCGAATTCATCGGCGACTCGCTGACCGTCGGCTACGGCAACACCTCCACCAGCAGGGACTGCCCCGGCGATCAGGTGAGCCGCACCACCGATACCGACCTCAGCTACGGCGCGCTGACCGCCCGCAGCCTGTCCGCCGACTACCAGGTCAACGCGTTCTCCGGCAAGGGGATGGTGCGCAACTACAACGGCGGCGATCCTGGCAACCACTACCGCGCCTACTACGACCGGGCGCTGCTGAACGTGGCGGACGTCGTCTGGGACCCCGGTACCTGGCAGCCACAGCTCGTCGTCGTCTACCTCGGCACCAACGACTTCTCGACCGCCCTCAACCCCGGCGAGCCATGGACGACGCCGGAGAGCCTCGCCGCCGACTACCGCACCGCCTACGGCGACTTCGTTCAGAAGCTGCGGGCGCGCTACGGCACCGGCACGACCATCGTGGCCGTCGGCGCCGGCTCGTTCGCGGACGACGTGCAGCAGGTGGTGCAGGAGCGCGCCGACGCAGGCGACAGCCGGGTCCGGTACTGGTTCCTCGACGACACCGGCCTGGACTTCCTCGGCTGCGACTGGCACTACTCCACCCGCGACCACCAGATCGTCGCCGACCGGTTCAGCACGTTCGTCGACGGCCTGACGCTGGACTGGTAGCCGCGCGCGACGCACCCCCGCGACGCGATTCCCAGCGCTGACCCCTCCGTCACCGAGCCACGGCCGCCGGCGGCGCGCTCTCGCACTCGTCGCCGGTCGCTCGGGCGGACCTGCGCTGCTCGGTGAACAGGAGGGCCGCGGTGAGCAGCACGAGCACGGCCGCCGACCCGTGGACCGCGAGCGCGTAGCCGACGGTGCCGCCGTGGGTGATCACGGCGACCATGTCGCCGATCGGGATGATGGCGTCGACGAGGACGACCCAGGGCAATGCCCGGCGCTGCCCCAGTATCAGCAGCACGAGGGCGGTGAGTCCGTAGGCGATGTCGCGGACGCCCTTCACGGTGTAGTAGCCCGCGGCGTTGCCGGTGGGCCAGGGGTCGATGCCGAACCCTGCTGCGGCGTCGGCGCCGTTGATCAGGAAGTTCAGGCCGAAGAACAGGCCTGCGCAGACAGTCAGGGAGACGAGGACGGTGTTGAGACGCTTCACGAGGACTCCATTTCTAGCAGTGCTAGGAACACGGTCGACGATATCCCTATCGGCGATTCCGTGTCTAGCAGTGCTAGCATCGAGGTCGTGTCGATCCAGGAACGACGTGAGCGCGAGCGGGCTCAGCGGCACCGCTTGATCGTGGAGACCGCGCGGAAGATCGCCGAGGCCGAGGGGTGGGATGCCGTCACGACGCGGCGTCTCGCCGAGGAGGTCGAGTACAGCCAGCCGGTGCTCTACAGCCACTTTCCCGGGAAGGAGGCGATCGTCCGGGCGGTCGCGCTGGAATCGTTCGGCGAGGTGTCCGTGCTGCTGCGCGCCGCCCGCGAGGCTGCGGAGGATCCACGGGCGGCGCTGCGCGCAGTCGCCGAGTTGTACCTGGCATTCGCCGTCGAACACCCGGCGCTGTACGAGGTGATGTTCGTCCGGCCGCTCGACGTACCCTTCGGCACCGCGGAGACTCCCGAGCCGCTGCGGTCCGCGTTCGGCGAGCTGGCGAGCGCCGTCGCCCCGTTCGCGTCCGGGTCCGACGTCGAGACGACGACCGAGGTGTTGTGGGGCGGGCTGCACGGCCTGGCCACCCTCGGTGCGGACGGCCGGCTCCGACCCGACTACGCCGCCGACCGGCTCGACCGGTTCCTGGCCGGGCTGACGCGGCCGGACCCGACCTGACGGAGCTGCCGGCGGGAACCGGCCGGCGCATCCGAGCCGTCTACCTGACGTGTCCGACGACGACGTGCCCGCGCAGCGGTGCGGCGACGCCGTCAGGATTCTCGAACTCCGCCAGTTCCGTCCGGGCGCGATGCCGGATCCGGTCGTAGCGCGGCCGGTGACTCGCGCGGCCGGTCACGCTTCGCCTGCAGCTCCGCTCCGGTATACGGTCGTGGCGGCCCGAGGAGGATTGAGGATTTCATGATCAGCGACGAGAACCCGGTCGACATCAAGCCCCGCTCCCGCCAGGTGACCGATGGCCTGGAGGCCACCGCGTCCCGGGGGATGCTGCGCGCCGTCGGGCTGGGCGACGACGACTTCGCCAAGCCCCAGATCGGCGTGGCCAGCTCGTGGAACGAGATCACGCCGTGCAACCTCTCGCTCGACCGGCTGGGCAAGGCGGCCAAGGAGGGCGTGCACGCGACGGGCGGCTATCCGCTGGAGTTCGGCACGATCTCCGTCTCCGACGGCATCTCGATGGGGCACGAGGGCATGCACTTCTCGCTGGTCTCCCGAGACGTCATCGCCGACTCGGTCGAGACGGTCATGCAGGCCGAGCGCCTGGACGGGTCGGTGCTGCTGGCCGGGTGCGACAAGTCGCTGCCCGGCATGCTGATGGCGGCCGCGCGCCTGGACCTGTCCAGCGTGTTCCTCTACGCCGGGTCGATCATGCCCGGCTGGGTCAAGCTCACCGACGGCACGGAGAAGCAGGTCACGATCATCGACGCCTTCGAGGCCGTCGGGGCGTGCGCGCGCGGGCTCATGAGCACCGAGGACGTCGGCCGGATCGAGCGCGCGATCTGCCCCGGCGAGGGCGCCTGCGGGGGCATGTACACCGCGAACACGATGGCGTCGGCGGCCGAGGCCCTCGGCATGTCCCTGCCCGGCTCGGCCGCGCCGCCGTCGGCCGACCGCCGCCGCGACGCGTGGGCGCACCGGTCGGGCGAGGCGGTGGTGAACCTGCTGCGTCAGGGCATCACCGCGCGCGACATCCTGACCAAGGAGGCGTTCGAGAACGCGATCGCCGTGGTCATGGCGTTCGGCGGGTCCACGAACGCCGTCCTGCACCTGCTGGCCATCGCCTACGAGGCCGAGGTGGAGCTCACCCTCGACGACTTCTCCCGCGTGGCCGACCGGGTGCCGCACCTGGGCAACCTCAAGCCCTTCGGGCAGTACGTGATGAACGACGTCGACCGCATCGGCGGCGTGCCGGTCGTCATGAAGGCACTGCTGGACGCCGGGCTGCTGCACGGGGACGTCCTGACGGTCACGGGACGCACCATGGCGGAGAACCTCGCCGAGATCGCGCCGCCCGACCCGGACGGCAAGATCCTGCGCGCCATGGACGACCCGATCCACCGGACCGGCGGGATCACCATCCTGCACGGGTCGCTGGCACCCGAGGGCGCGGTCGTGAAGTCGGCCGGGTTCGACTCCGACGTGTTCGAGGGCACCGCCCGCGTGTTCGAGCGCGAGCGCAGCGCACTGGACGCCCTGGAGGACGGCACGATCCAGGCCGGTGACGTCGTCGTCATCCGCTACGAGGGCCCCAAGGGCGGCCCGGGGATGCGCGAGATGCTCGCGATCACCGGCGCGATCAAGGGAGCGGGGCTCGGCAAGGATGTCCTGCTCGTCACGGACGGCCGGTTCTCGGGCGGCACCACCGGGCTGTGCGTGGGGCACATCGCACCAGAGGCGGTGGACGCCGGGCCGATCGCGTTCGTGCGCGACGGCGACCGCATCCGCCTCGACGTGGCGGCCAAGACCCTCGACCTGCTCGTGGCCCCGGCCGACCTGGAGGCCCGCCGAGCGGGCTGGGCCCCGCTCCCCCACGGCTACACACGCGGGGTGCTGGCCAAGTACACGAAGCTCGTCCAGTCGGCGTCCCGGGGCGCGGTGCTCGCGTAGCCCGGCCGGCGGCGAGGGCCCCGCCGTCTGCTGTGCGAAGAAAGGGCTGCACGTCGCCGCGGCTCCGCCCAGGATGGCGTCATGACCGTCTACGACCCCTTCGCCGCCGGCCCGTACCCCGTCACGAGAACCACACGCGGCATCGACCTGGACACCGGCCTGGGCAGGCCGCATCCGGTCAAGACGTGGCTGCCCAACGACGAGACGCCGGGGGGCGAAGCCGCCGGAACCGCGGGCCCGACCGTCCTGTTCTCGCACCGCGGCGGCGCCCACCGGGGCTCGGCGTCGTTCCTGTGCGCGCACCTGGCGAGCCACGGATACCGGGTGCTCGCAACCGACCACGCCGAGACGGTCGACGAGACCCTCGGCAGCGCGCGGCCCGGGGAGGACGCCGCCGGCCGGGCCGCACGCGCGGACCTGATCGCCCGGACGCGCGTGCTGGAGCTCAGCGCGCTGCTGGACCGGGCGGCGTCTGACGGCGCGGAGCGGATCGCCGTCGTCGGGCACAGCATCGGGGGCTGGACCGCGCTGACCGTCGCACAGGCCGATCCCCGGGTGGGCGCCGTCGTAGCCATCGCGCCCGCGGGTGGCCCCGACCCGAGGCCCGGCGTCTACCAGGTGACACTCGACCCGGTACGCAGCGTGCCCACCCTGTACCTCACCGGGGCGCAGGACGTCTCGACACGCCTGGCAGGGATCCGCGACATGGTCACGCGCACGCCCGACCCCGTACGGCTCGTCGTGCTGGACGACGCCGACCACTACCACTTCGCGGACGACGCCCGCACCGAGCACGAGGCGATCCGGTCGGAAGCGAGGTCCGTGCCGCTCCTGAGCTGGGTCCGCGAGATGCGGGAGATCGGCGAGCTGATCGATCCGGACATCGCGCACGCCTTCGCGCGAGGACTCACTCTCGCACACCTGGACGCGACGCTGCGGGGTCGGCCCGAGGCCGCCGCACTGCTGGCCGGAGACCTGGCAGCGGACCTGGCGGCCCGCGGCGTCCCGGCGACCGAACCGGAGCAATCGAGAACCGGCGGCTGACGGAAAGATACGAGGTTGAGCCAGGCGACGCTTCCGCGGAAGGGATCGCCCACCCGCTCCGAGATGCCAGACGCGGTACGCCCCAGCGGCAGCGTCGCCCGGCGACCTCCGCCAGCGCCACCGCCCGGTTCAGCAGCACGACGGGCGACCCCGTCATCTCCACGAGCACGTCGTAGAGCCCGAGGATCTCCACCCAGTCGGTCGGTTGCGTGGCGGCGGGCCGTCGTGGTGAGCCAGGCTCCCGGCCGGTCCGGGATGCCGTCCCGCGCCCAGGTCCGCAGCGCGGTGGTGAAGGCCTCGGACGTCGCTTCCTCGGCGAGGTCGAGGTCACCGGACCACCGCGCGACGGTCGCGAGCACGCGCCCCCACTCCTCGCGGAACGCCTCCTCGACGGCCTGCCCGACCGCTCCGCCGGCGGCCGGCCCGGCCGCACCGGATCCCGGTACGGCGCCCGGACGGCCGCTCCCGGCGTCGGACATCGGCTCAGTCCTCGCCGATGCCCAGCGGCCAGAAGGGGCGCAGCTCGATCGCGCCGCCGAACGCCATCGGGTGCTCCGAGGCGATCCTGACGGCGTCGTCCAGGTCGGTCGCCTCGATCACGTCGAAGCCGCCGATCGACTCCTTGGCCTCGGTGAACGGGCCGTCGGTGACGAGCACCTCCCCGCCGCGGACCCGGGCGCCGACGGCGTCCTCCTGCGGGCGCAGCCGGTCGCCGACGATCCCGGCGCCGCTCCCGTACACCTTCTCGGCCCGCTCCTCGATGGGCATGGTGGCCTCGGTGTCCCCCGGGTCCTCCGGCGTGTTCAGCACGAGCATCAGGTAACGCATGTGAGTCTCCCCTCGTCCGGCGCGACCGTTCGTCGCGTCCTGCTTACCCGACGAACGGCGATCCCGGCTCTCGACGCCCCGGACCCGAACCTTGCCATGCAAGTCTTGTATTGCAAGTCTTGCTACGCAAGGTTAGAGTTCTCGTCATGACCGAAGAGCGCATCGCCACGAACCTCCGCAAGGGGGTGCTCGAGTACTGCGTGCTCGCACTGCTCTCGCACGGTGAGAAGTACGGCCTCGAACTGGCCGCCGATCTCACCGGACGCGAGCTCATCGCCGGCGAGGGCAGCCTGTATCCGCTGCTGGCCCGCATGCGCGAGAACGGGCTCGTCGAGCCCCGCTGGGACGCGTCCGGCACCGGGCGCCCCCGCCGCTACTACGCCATCACCGACGCCGGCACCGCCCAGCTCGCCACCTTCGCCCAGGTCTGGAAGTCGCTCGGCACGCAGGTCGACGCCCTGCTGGAGGGATCCCGATGACCAGGAGGACCACCATGACCGAGAGGACCACGATGACCGCGAACGCCGAGGACTCCTACCTGCGCGACGTCGGCAAGCGCCTGCGGGCACTCACACCCGAGCAGCGCGAAGCCGTGCTCGACGACATCCGGGCCCATTTCGCGGATGCCGCGGACGCGGGCCGCACCCCCGAGCAGGCCGCAGTGAGCCTCGGTGACCCGGCAACGTTCACCGAGCGGGTGCGGGCCGAGCTGGGCCACGACCCCGGGCGGGCCGACCGGATCCGGCGGGTGCTGCAGTGGCTGGCGACGGCCGTGGCGGTCTTCACCGCGATGTTCGTCTCGTTCCTGTGGCCCGACGAGTCCCTCCCGGGCCTCGACACCCAGTTCGAGGAGTACGGCTTCGGGATCGTGCTGTGGAACCTGATCCCCGCGCTGATCGCGGTGCTGCCGATCCTCGTGCCCGCACGCGCCCGTACCCTCGCGACCGCGTCGTCGGCGATCGCGCTGACGGTGGTGAGCTTCACGAGCGTCGACAGCACCTTCTTCGTCCCCACCGCCATGCTCGCGTGGGCCGCGCTCGTCACGCCGGTCATCGCCCGCAACGGCCGGCCCGCCGTCGGCTGGCGCATCGCCGGCGGCGTCCTCACGGCTCTGCCCGGGTTCTGGGTGCTCGGCGGCGCCTTGACCGGCACCATCGACCTGACCGTCGAATCCGTGCTCTCGGTCGCCCTCATCTTCGCCCTCAGCACGCTGATCATCCGCGGCAAGGCGTGGGCGGGCACCATCCTGGCCGTGGTCGCGGCGGCGACGATCGTCCTGGTCACGCTCACCCCAGGACTCCTTCTCCTCGCCGTCTGGTGGTCCGGCGGGCTGCTCCTCACCCTCGGCGCGAGCCACGCCCTCGCACACGCCCGGCCGCGAGAGCACGCACGCGCGCAACCAGCTCCCTGAGCCTCGTCGCCCCGCCCGCCCTCAAGCTCGCGCGGGCAGGTGTGGTCGGTCTGTTGTCCATGCGGTCGGTCCGCTGAAGGGCCGACCGCATGGACAACAGACCGACCACACGACAGGTCGCCGACTCCATCCAGTTCACCGAGTCCCGTCCCCTCGCCCGCTCTCACGCAGCGCGACCTCGAGCTTGTACAGCGCGGGCTGGATCCTCCCCCGCGGGAACGTGATGGTCTGCGCGGCGGCCGTCGTCGGCACGAAGTCGCAGCCCTCCTCCACGAGCAGGACTACACGATCCAGCCCGTACCGTCCCTGGAACAGCCCGACCTCGTGCACCACGTTCTGCCGCGCCAGCCGCCGCCCGTCCGGTGTGACGTCCTCCGCCGTCAGGACGCACACCGCGAAGTCGCACCGGTCCAGGTACGGTGGGGGCATTCAACTCCGTACCCGGGGGAGTTCAGGCACGGTATGCCTGAGCGAGCGCCGCAAAGCGGGGACCGCGTCGTCGGGTGGCCCGGTCGAGGAGAGTGCGCATCGTGACACGGCCGAGTGGCTGGGCGGCTGCCCAGTAGGGAGCCAGGCGATGGGCTGCTTCGAGGTGGGTGAGGGCGTCGTCGTATCGGCGGGTCGCGACCGACGCCGCAGCCAGCTGGAGTTCGTGGCCTGCTTCCTGGAACGCGGGAAGGCGTCCAGGGGTGGTGCCGAGTTCGGCGGCTCGACGCAAGGCTGCTTCGGACTCCCCGGTACGAGTGAGGTGTTCGACTTCGTGGAAGGCGACAGCGCGTGTGCTGAAGAGCGCTGCTTCGCTGACGATGCTGGTCCTGATTCTCGCGGCGGCCGAGCGCGCTTCCGCCAGCATGTCCACCGCGCGGCCAGCCGAGCCATTGGCCACGGCAGCAGTAGCCGCGTTGAACAGCAGGTTCCCGAATACTGCGGCGTGCACCGGCTCAGACCCGGATCCGTGGGTAGCCGGGATCGGCCTGCGTGTTGACAGGGAAAAGACCCCTTCT